>NZ_JBEOVM010000005.1:0-186507 GCF_040295505.1 Streptomyces sp. NPDC002790
CGTGCGATCGCATGGCGCCGGAGCGCCCTAATAGCGGAGCTATTCGGGCGTTTCGGCAACGCCGCGAGCGTGCGTGCCAGACGCCGCGTGGCAGGCGGGACTTCCGATACACGCCCTAGGTGTACTGACCCGTGAGGTTGGGGACGCGGCTGGCGGGTGGTTGGCCCTTGAGCGCGGTGTGTCCGCGGTGGTGATTGTAGGTGTGCAGCCATCGTGGGTAGGCGTCGCGTCGCTCGGTCTCGGTCCGGTACGCCTTCGCGTAGGCCCATTCGTCCAGCAGGGTGCGGTTGAACCGCTCGGCCTTCCCGTTGGTCTGGGGCCGGTAGGGGCGGGTGCGCTTGTGTGACACCCCTTGCCCGGCAAGGGAGTTGCGCCACAGGTGTGACTTGTAGCAGGCGCCGTTGTCGGTCAGAACGCGTTCGACGGTGATCCCGGCGGTGGTGAAGTAGGCGTGGGCCCGGCGCCAGAATCCGACGGCGGTCTCCTTCTTCTCGTCGGCGAGGATCTCGCTGTAGGCGAGCCGGGAGTGGTCGTCGACGGCGTTGTGGAGGTAGCTGTAACCGGGCACCGGAGCGGGTCTTGCGGCCGGCCTGGCGTCCGAGGCTCTGGTGACCGCCGCCGTCGGGAATGTTGCCGAGTTTCTTGATGTCCACGTGCACCGGCTCGCCGGGCTTCTCGCGTTCGTAGCGGCGGATGACGCGCCCGGTGGCCCGGTCCAGATGGGTGAGCCGGGCCAGCTGGTAGCGGGTAAGGACGCGGTGGACGGTGGCCGGGTTCAGTCCGAGGAGGTAGGCGATGCGGGCCGGTCCCCAGCGGCGCAGGACGCGGACCTTGACGATCCGGCGCTCGGTGCGGGTCGCCGTGCGGCGCGGGCTGTGGTGCGGGCGTGAGGAGCGGTCCGACATGCCCGCCTCGCCGAGTGCGCGGTAGCGGGTGGCCCACTGCTGGGCCGTGGTCGGCGAGACCTGGAAGCGCTCGGCGGCCCGGCGCAGGGGCCACCCGTCCTCGACGACGCAGCGGGCCAGACGCAGTCGTCCGGTCTCGGTCAGGGGTGCATTACGGTGGGACACGAGGGCCTTTCGGTCGGTGTAGACGTCGCAATCCACACCGAACCCGGAAGGCCCTCACTCGTTCAAGATCCCCAGCCGAGACCTACATCACCGTCCACAACCTCCCAAGGCAGAACACCTAGGGCCTGTCGTTCGGGTCAGTCCGTGCGCGGGCCCAGGTCGTAGCGCTCCTTGATCAGTTCGAGGTGGAGCCAGCTCTCCACCTCCCGTACGGCGGGCAGCGCGCGCATCTCCTCGAGTGTGGTGCGCACCGCCACGAACGACTCGGCGGTGATCGTGCCGACCAGTTCGGCGCCGCCCAGGCACGTCGACAGGAACGTCACGCGGTCGAACGCGGCGAGCTGTTCGGCGACGTCCCCGGCCGCCCCGTCGACCCGCAGGCTGAATCCGCACAGGTAGCCCATCCCGAGCACGTCGGGGCGGACCAGGGCCACCACCTTGGCGACGCCGCCCTCCAGCAGGCGCAGGGTGCGCGCGCGGGTCGCACCCGCCGACAGGCCGACGCGCGCGGCGAGTTCCGCGAAGGCCAGGCGGCCGTCGTCCTCCAGCTCGGCGAGGATCCGCTCGTCCACCGCGTCGAGCGCACTCACGGTCGGCTCCCGCGTGAGGAGGTAGGGGTCCTTCACGTGCCGGGTCGCGACGAGCGCGTCCACCGCGCGTACGCCCGGCAGCGCCCGGATCCGCTCGACGGTCCGGTCGAGCGCGCCAAAGCCCGCGGTGCGCACCTCCGTCATGATGGCGCGCCGCCCGCTGGTCAGCGTCACGAACGGCGCCTCGGGCAGCGCGGCGATCGCGCGGGCCGCCGGGCCGGCCGGCCCTTCGGTGTCGATCGCCAGATGCGCGAAGGCCGTCAGCTCGCGCACCGCCGGATGCACGATCGCCACGACCCGTGCGGCGCCCGACTCCTGGAGCCGCTGCACGCGCATCCGCGCCGCGGGCCGGGACAGGCCCACGCGTTGGGCGAGGGTCTCGTACGTGAGGCGACCGTCGCTCTGCAGCTCGCGCACGATGCCCAGGTCGGTCTCGTCGAGATCCACGTGCTGTTCCCCTCGGCGGTTCGGCTTCGGCCCGGCCGTGGACCGACCGCGCCCGCTCATTGTCGGTCACCGGGTGGGCGACCGTCTCGTTCGGTCTGGACAATTATGGCAGTCGAAACGTAGGTTTCGTTCCCGTAAGTCGATCGAATCAATTCTGATGGCCCTGGAGGATGGTGTGCCGCGACCCGTCGTCGTGATCACCGACACCGAGGAACTGGACCCCGCACCGGGCGTCCGTCTCCTCGTCGACGCCGGCTGGGAGGTGCGGATCGCCGGCAGCCGGGACCCGGAGGCGATCGCCGCCGTCGCGCACGACGCCGACGCGCTGATCGTCGGGTACGCGCGCGTGGACGCGGACCTGCTCGACCGCCTGCCCGCGGTGCGGATGCTCGCCACGATGTCCGCGGGCTACGACATGGTCGACATCCCGGAGGCGCGGCGACGCGGCCTGTGGGTGGCGAACCTGCCGGGTGGCGCCACCGAGGACGTCGCCGTGCACGCCCTCGCCCAGACGCTCGCGCTCACCCGCCGACTGCCGCAGGCCGACGCCGTCGTCCGCTCCGGCGGCTGGAGCGGCGAGCTGCGCGAAGTACCGCGCCGCGCAAGCGAGTTGACGCTCGGCCTGGTCGGCATGGGCCGTATCGCCCGCACCCTCGCCCGCCTCGCCGCACCCCTCTTCGGCCAGGTCGCCGCGCACGACCCGCGCGCCACCAACTGGCCCGCGGGCGTCGAGCGCCTCGACCTGGACACGCTCGTGGAGCGCGCCGACGTCCTGTCGCTGCACATCCCCTCCAACCCGCAGACCAGGGGCATGGTCGACGCCGGCCTCCTGGCCCGCATGCGCCCCGGCAGCGTCCTCGTCAACGTCTCCCGAGGTGACCTCGTCGAGCGGGGCGCGCTGCTCGCCGCCCTCGACAGCGGTCACCTCGCGGGCGCCGCCCTCGACGTCTTCCCCGTCGAACCGCCCGCGGCGGACGACCGGCTGCGCAGCCACCCACGCCTGCTGCTGTCTCCGCACAGCGCCTTCCTCTCCGACGCCTCGCTGCGCGCCTATGCCACCGAACCCGCGCGCAACGTCATCGCCTGGTGGACGACCGGGCGCCCGCACACCCCCGTCGTCGACCCCACCGCGTCGCCCGACACCACTCGTACACAAGGAGCACTCGCGTGACCGACACCCTCACCGCCCCTGTCACGGCCGACGACGCCGCCCAGGAGGAGCTGCGCCTGCGCCGCGAACTGGCCGCCGTCTACCGGCTGGTCGCGCACTTCCGCATGACCGACCTGATCTTCACGCACATCTCGCAGCGCCTCCCGGGTCCGGACAACCACTTCCTGATCAACCCCTACGGCCTGCTCTTCGAGGAGATAACCGCCTCGAACCTGGTCAAGATCGACCTCGACGGCAACGCGGTCGAGCCGAGCCCGCACCCCGTCAACCCGGCCGGCTTCATGATCCACAGCGCGATCCACAAGGCCCGCACCGACGCCCACTGCGTGCTGCACACGCACACCAAGGCCGGCTGCGCCGTCGCCGCGCAGCAGGGCGGGCTGCTCCCCGTCAACCAGATGTCGATGGAGTTCCACCACCGCGTCGGCTACCACGACTACGAAGGCGTCGCCCTCAACTTCGACGAGCAGAAGCGCCTCGTCGAGGACCTCGGCACCCACCCGGCGCTGATCCTGCGCAACCACGGGCTGCTGACCGTCGGCGAGAGCGCCAAGCAGGCGTTCCTGCGCATGTACTACCTGGAGAAGGCCTGCGAGATCCAGGTCACCGCGCAGGCGGGCGGGCAGCTGATCATCCCCTCCGAGCAGGTCTGCGAGTACACCGCGCAACAGCTCACCGGCGAGGGCGAGGCGTCGTCGGACGTCGAGGACGACATCGCGTACGACCTGGCCTGGGGCGCCCTGCTGCGGCTCGTGGAGAGGGTCGCGCCCGACTACAAGGAGTAGTCCAGGAGCGGCGGCGCCCCGCGCGGGTTCTACTGGGGAGGACGCCGCCGTCGAAGGGACCTCTTCGTGACCCGCGCAACAGACACCGTCCTCAAGGGACTTGACGAGATCCGCCCCTGGGTGGAGGGTGCCTACAAGGACCTCCACGCCCACCCCGAACTGGGTTTCCAGGAGCACCGCACGGCAGCCAAGGTCGCCGAGGCCCTGCGCGCCGACGGTTACGAGGTGACCGAGGGCATCGGCGGCACCGGCCTGATCGGCGTGCGGCGCGGCGGCGACGGCCCCACCGTGATGCTCCGCGCCGACCTGGACGCCCTGCCGGTGGCCGAGGCGACGGGCCTGCCCTACGCCTCGACCGCCACCGGGCAGACCGCCGACGGCACCGCGGTCCCCGTCATGCACGCCTGCGGCCACGACGTGCACGTCGCCTCGATGCTCGGCTTCGCCCGGCTGATGGCCTGGGCGCCCGAGGCCTGGCGTGGCACCCTGGTCGTGCTCTTCCAGCCCGACGAGGAGAACGGTTCTGGCGCCGACGCGATGGTCGCCGACGGCCTGGTCGAGCGCTCGCCCCGCCCCGACGTCGTCCTCGCCCAGCACGTCCTGCCGTACCCGGCAGGCGGCGTCGGCACCAGATCCGGCTCCTTCCTCTCCGCGGCCGACAGCACGAAGGTCACGCTGTACGGGCGCGGGGCCCACGGCTCCATGCCGCAGCACGCCATCGATCCCGTGGTGATGGCCGCCATGGTGGTTGTCAGGCTGCAGACCGTGGTCTCCCGCGAGCTCGCCGCTGCGACCCCCGCCGTGCTCACCGTCGGCAGCATCACGGCCGGTACGGGACCGAACGTCATCCCCGACCGTGCCGAGCTTCAGCTCAACGTCCGTACCTACGACGAGGACACCCGGGCCGAGGTCCGCGCCGCCGTCGAGCGCATCGTGCGGGCCGAGGCCACCGCTTCCGGTGCGACGCGCGACCCGGAGTTCGAGACGCTCGCCGCCTTTCCGGCCACCGTCAACGACGAGGCCCCGACCCGTACCGTCGCCGACGCCTTCACCGAGCACTTCGGCGCGCGGGCCCACACCATCGACCGCCAGTCGGCGAGCGAGGACATGAGCCGCATCCCCGAGGCCTTCGGTGTGCCGTTCACGTACTGGGGGATCGGGGGCACGGACCCGGCGGCGTACGAGAAGGCGGTCGCGGCGGGCAGCCTCACCTCGGACATCCCGGTGAACCACAGCCCGTACTTCGCGCCGGTCCTGCAGCCCACTCTCGACACGGGGGTCCGCGCGCTCACCGCGGCGGCGCTGGCGTGGCTGGCCGCGCCCGAGGGCTGAGCGGCGCCGCGGCCGCCCCGATCACCTGTTCCCGTACGGCAGCAGCGCCATCTCCCGGGCGTTCTTGACGGCGGACGTCACCTGGCGGTGCTGGCGGACCGTGAGGCGGGTGACGCGGCGGCTGCGGATCTTGCCGCGGTCGGAGATGAACTGGCGCAGCAGATCGGTGTCCTTGTAGTCGACGTAGGTGATGCCGGCCGCGTCGAGCGGGTTCGGGCGCGGCTTGGCGGGCTTGCGTGGGATGCGGGGACGGGGCATGTCGGTGCCGGTTCCTTTCGGTGGGTCAGCGTGCGGGGTCGAGGAGCGGGTCGAAGGCGGCGGGGAGCCGGCTCCAGCCGGCCGGGCCCGCGCCGTACTCGGCGTCGGTGAGCAGGCAGGAGTCGAGGAGCGCGGTCAGGCCGTCGCGGTCGAGGGCGGGGGAGGTGAACACGAGGTGCTGGCAGCGGTCGCCGTGCTCCGGGTGCCAGTCCATGGCCGCCGCGGCGCGCCGCTCGGGCGGCATCAACTCCCAGGCGGCGTCGGGCAGTGAGTGCAGCCAGGGCCCGCAGTCGTCGACGCCCAGCGCGCCGCCCGCCGCGTCCCAGGACAGCAGGGTGTCGGGCCGGTCGGCGAGCCAGAAGCGCCCCCGGCTGCGCGCCGCCGCGCAGCACAGGTCCTCCAGGGCGTCGAACAGCCGCTGCGGATGGAACGGCCGGTGCCGGTGCCACACGAGGGTGCCGACCCCGGCCTCCTCCGCCTCCTGCGGCAGCCGGGCGCTGGCCGGGTGCTGGGCGCTGCGCGCCGCCTCGACGTCGAACCCGGCCAGGGCGAGCCGGGCCAGTTCGGTCGACCGGGCCGGCACCTGCCGCCCCGTCGGGTGCAGCTGTGCGAGCAGGGCCCGGTCCTCCTCGTCGGCCTCCGGGCTCTCGGTGACGGCGACCACGGAGGCGTACTCCAGCTGCCGTGCCCAGGTGTCCGCGACCGTACGCTGATCACTGGCGGCCGCCGCGAGTCCGGCCTCGGCGAGGTCGTCCCCGTTGCCGAGGTAGGGGAGGACGAGCGCGGGGTCGACGGCCGTGACGACACCGGTCAGTTGCAGCGCGGGCGCACCGTGCGCGGCGATGACGTCCGCCATGGCCTGCGGTTCGACGGAGTCCCACAGCTCCACGACGGCGAGGCGGGTCAGCCCGTCGTCCGCGAGGCGTTCGAGCTCCGGCACGAGGTCCTCGCGCAGGGCGCAGCAGGCGCAGTCGTTGACCAACGGGGCCTCACCACAGGCGAGTTCACCTGTCGCGTCCCGGATCGTGCGGGTCACGGTGCCCGACGGGGCGGTGCCGAGATCGTGGTGCAGGGCCACGCCGGCCGGCACCGCGTCGAGTAGGCCCCGCACCACCTCCCGGCGCGCCTCGCTGTGCAGGCCGCCGACGATCACGACGGGCAGCCGGTCGCGGCCGCCCATCACCGGGCCCCTTGGCGGCCGAAGCGACGTTCGAAGCGCTCGACCCGTCCCGCGGTGTCCATGACGCGGGCGGTGCCGGTGTAGAAGGGGTGGCTCGCCGAGGAGACCTCGACGTCGTACACGGGATAGGTGCGGCCGTCCTCCCACTCGACGGTGCGGTCGGTGGAGAGCGTGGAACGGGTCAGGAAGGCGAATCCGGCGGCCTTGTCGCGGAAGACGACGGGCCGGTACGCCGGGTGGATGCCGGACTTCATGGCGGACTCCAGATGGTTCGGGTGGGTCGGGTGATTCGCGCGCGGCTCAGCGTTCTTCGCGGAAGTCGACGTGGCGGCGGGCCACGGGGTCGTACTTGCGCAGGACCAGGCGGTCCGGGTTGTTCCTGCGGTTCTTGCGGGTGACGTAGGTGTGGCCCGTGCCTGCCGTGGAGCGGAGTCTGACGATCGGGCGCAGTTCGTTGCGTGCCATGCCGCTAGTATATGGCAATGGTTTCCATGTTCAATAACGGGGCCATGGTCACGTACGACACAGGACGACAGATAGGGACCGCATGTCCGCCCACTGCCAACTGACAGGCGCCGCACCGCGCTTCGGCAACCGCATCTCCCACTCGCACCGACGCACCTCGCGTCGCTTCGACCCGAACATCCAGAGCAAGCGCTACTGGCTGCCCAGCGAGGGCCGCAACGTGCGCCTGACCCTGAGTGCCAGGGGGATCAAGACGGTCGACGTCATCGGCGTCGAGGCCGCGGTCGCGCGGATCCGCGCGCGAGGGGAGAAGGTCTGATGGCGAAGAAGAGCAAGATCGTGAAGAACGAGAAGCGCAAGACGGTCGTCGAGCGGTACGCCGCCCGGCGCGCGGCGCTGAAGGAGATCGTCCGCCGCCCCGACACTCCGGAGGCGGAACGCTCCGCGGCCCTGGCGGAGCTGCGCCGCCAGCCGCGCGACGCCAGTGCGACGCGGGTCCGCAACCGCGACAGCGTGGACGGCAGGCCGCGCGGGCACCTGCGCAAGTTCGGCCTCTCCCGCGTGCGACTGCGGGAAGAAGCGCACGCGGGGCACCTGCCGGGGGTCACCAAGTCCTCCTGGTGACAACGCGGCGTCCGGGCGTCCGGCCGGGCTCCGCCCCGGTCGGACGCCCGGCGTGGTCGCCCGCATGGCGTGCGAGAGCGGGCGCGGCACGGCCGATCGTCGGACGATGGAGGGAAACCGGAGTGCGTCGAGCCGAGGGGAGTGCCGCAGGTGGGTGGCGGGCGCGAGCACGGATTCCCCGAAGAGGAGCCCGAGGGGCACGAGGACCACGAGAGCCCCGAGGCGTACGACGCCGAGGTTCGCCAGGTCGACGTGCTCAACCGGCTGGCGGGCCCGGCCTCCGGAGGGCCGGGCGCGGGCTCGGACCGGCCCGCGCGGCGTACGGGCGCGAGCCGCCGAGACGCCGCCCTGCTCCTCGGCGGACACGCGCTGGCCCGCGTCACATCGCTGGGGGAGGCCCTCACCCTGATCTCCCGGCTGGCCGACGCCGACCTCCCGCTCCGCGGCCAGGCGGTCTTCCGGGCGGACCGCGAAGTACTGCACTGCGTAGGCCAGTTGGGCTTGAGCGACGGCGAGGCCGAAGCGTTTCGGTTGCCGCTGCGCACCGCCCACCCCGCCGCGCAGGTGGCGAGAACCGGGCGGCCCGTGGTGTTGACCTCGCCGCAGGACTACCGGGAGCGGTTCCCCTCCGCCAGTGGGTACGCGGAGCCGGCCCGGTACCAGACGTGGGCGTTCCTGCCGCTCACCACGTACGGACAGCTCACCGGCGTGTGGATGGCCGCCTTCGACGCCCCGGTGGACATGGCGGAGGGCATCGGCGCCTTCCTGGTCACCCTCGCCCGCCTCCTCGGCCAGTGCATCGAGCAGACCTACGACGGCCAGGCGGACCGCACCCTCTCCGAGGGCCTGCGCAGCAGCATGGGCCGCATCGGCCCCGGCCCCGAGGGGCTCACCGTCACCGCCCGTTACGTACCCACCGGCGGCGGGCTGATGGTCGGCGGTGACTGGTTCGACAGCATCACCCTGCCGAACGGGCGCCTCGGGTTGGTGATCGGCGACGTCCAGGGCCACGATGTGCACGCCGCCGGGCTGATGTCGCAACTGCGCACCGCCATCCACGCCTACGCGGCCGAGGGCCACGGCCCCGACGCCGTCCTCGTACGCGCCTCCCGCTTCCTGGCGTCGCTCAAGGAGGACCGCTTCGCCACCTGCGTCTACCTGGAGGCCGACCCCGGGAGCGGCACGCTGCGCATCGCCCGCGCCGGGCACCCGCATCCGGTCCTGCGGCTGCCGGACGGCACCTGCCTGCTCAAGCACGTGCGCGGCGGTCTGCCCCTGGGGCTCGACCTCGGCGAGGACGACTACCCGGTCAGCGTCGTCACACTGCGTGAGAACGAGATCCTCATGCTCTGCACGGACGGCCTGATCGAGTCCGGCGGCCACGACATGTACTCCGGCTGGCTCCGGGTGCGCGGCGCCCTGACGCCCGGCGGCCCCGACGACATCGACGGCATGGCCGACCGGCTCCTGAACGCGGTCGTGGCCCCGCAGACCACGCAGCCCGGCGACCGTCCCGTCACCTCCTTCACCGAGGACGACATCGCCCTGCTGCTCCTGCGTCGCGATCCCCTCGGCAACCACGCGGACCGGCCCGGACGCACCCTGCGGTTCACCCTCGAACAGGACCAGGCCCAGGGCCTCGCCGACGCGCGTATCGAATTCCAGGGCCTGCTCCACGACTGGGCCCGCCCCGAACAGGTCGACACCGTTCTCCTGCTCGTCTCCGAACTCCTCGGCAACGTACTGATCCACACCGAGCACGCCGCCGTCCTGCGCGCCGACATCAGCGGCGCCGAGGGCCACCGCCGGCTGCGCGTGGAGGTCTCCGACCGCAGCGACGAGGTGCCCGCCCGTCGCGCCCCCGGCGAGCTCTCCTCCTCGGGCCGCGGCCTCGTCCTCCTCGATCTCCTGGCCCACCGCTGGAACCTCCGCCCGGAGCCGGAGGGGAAAACGGTGTGGTTCGAGGTGGACGAGGACGGGCCCGAGGAACCCTGACGGCCAACTCCTTCTCGGACGCGGGATCTTGACACCGCCCTGGATGGGTGGTGGTTTAGACCACGCTCCCTCGTCCGAAGGTGAGGGTCCGCTTCCGTGGAGGTGCTGTGTCCCGCATGTCTGAGCATCATTCGCCCCGTCGTCCCCGTGTTTCCCGCCCCGTGCTCGCCGGTGCCGCGCTCCTGCTGACCCTGGGTGCGGTCGCCGCGCCCGCCCAGGCGTTCGACGGTGCGCCGGGGGCGGTCGGCGCCGGCCCGGCGGCGAAGTTGCCCGTCGTCACGCCCACCCCGCAGGACATGAGATCGGCGGGCGCCGATCTGCGGGTGCCCAGCCGGGTGCGGCTCGTCCTCGGTGACGGCGTCGACGCGTCGAGCATCAAGGTCATCAAGCGAGCCCTGGCCGCGGCCGGCGCCCGTTCCGTCGACACCGTCAAGGCAGCTGACGCGGCCAAGAAGGCGGCGCCGCGCGGTGTGTTGACCGTTGTGGCCGGTTCCATCAAGGGCGCCGGGGTGGCCGCCGCACTCAAGGCGGCGGGCGGCTCCGTGCCCGACACCCTGAAACCGGAGGGCTACTCCCTCGCGTCCCGCGGCGACGCCGGTTCTGACATCGTTGTCCTCGCGGGCAACGACGGCGACGGTGTCTACTACGCCGCCCAGACGCTGCGCCAGCTGGTGACCGGAGCACACAGCATCGCGGCCGTCTCGATCAACGACTACCCGAGCATGCCGCTGCGCGGCAGCATCGAGGGCTTCTACGGTGCGCCCTGGTCGCACAGCGACCGCGTCGACCAACTCGCGTTCTACGGCGACGTCAAGGCGAACACGTACATCTACACGCCGAAGGACGACACGTACCTGCGGGAGAAGTGGCGGACCCCGTATCCCGCGGACAAGCTCGCCGATCTGCGCGAGTTGATCGAGCAGGCCGCCAGCCACCATGTGGACTTCACGTACGCGCTCTCCCCGGGCCTGTCCGTCTGTTACAGCGACCCCGACGACGTGAAGGCTCTGAAGGACAAGCTGGGTTCGCTGTACGACCAGGGCGCGCGCAGCTTCTACGTGGCGCTCGACGACATCAGCTACACCAAGTGGAACTGCGACGCCGACCAGGCGAAGTACGGGGCGCCGGGCCGGGCCGCCGCGGGGCAGGCGCAGGCCGATCTGCTCAACGCGGTGCAGCAGGAGTTCATCGACACCCACGAGGGCGCCAAGCCGCTCCAGTTCGTGCCCACCGAGTACTCCGACACGGCGGACTCGGCGTACAAGTCGGTGCTGCGCGAGCAGTTGGACCCGAAGGTCGTCGTCCAGTGGACCGGCACCGATGTCGTGCCGCCCGCGATCAGTCTCGCGGACGCCAAGGCCGCGTCCACGGTGTGGGGACGCAAGGTGTTCCTCTGGGACAACTATCCGGTCAACGACTACGGGCAGACCACGGGACGTCTCCTGATGGCCCCGTACGACAAGCGGGAGGCCGGTCTGCACAAGGAGTTGAGCGGCATCGTGCTCAACCCGATGAACCAGGCGGCGCCGAGCAAGGTCGCGCTCTTCGGCGGCGCGTCGTTCGCCTGGAACGACGAGGACTACGACGCCGACCGCACCTGGCGCGCCTCCGCCGACTACCTGGCGGGCGGCGACCGGGAGACGGCGCGGGCCCTGCTCGCCTTCTTCGACACCCAGCACCTCGCACCGACCTTCGGCGACACGAACTGGCAGCCGCAGGCACCCGAACTCGCCTCGCGGATCGCGGAGTTCCGCACGGCGTGGGACGGCGGATCGAGCGCCGAGCGGCGGGCCGCGCTGCGCAAGCTTTCGGGCTACGCGGACGTGCTCGCCGGGGCGCCGGAGCGGATTCGCGCCGGAATGCGGGACCAGGCCTTCCTGGCGCAGACGAAGCCGTGGCTCGACGCCCTCGACCTGTGGGGCGGCGCCCTGAACGCCACCCTGGACGGACTGAGTGCCCAGCTCAACTCCGGTAGCGGGGAAGCGGACTTCGCGAAGGCGGCGGACCTGGCCAAGCAGGCCTCCGCCCTCACCACCATCCCCGGCACCACCCGTCCGCAGGGCCCGATCAAGGTGGCCGACGGAGTGCTGGACACCTTCATCGAGAAGGCGCCCCAGATGTGACGACCCCTCTGACGCCCGCCCCAGTACGTGAATTGGGGCGGGCGTCGGCATGTCCGGGCGCCGTTCCGGTGTGCGGGGGCGGCGTCGCGCCGTAATTGGCTGATCGTGTAGGCAACTTCAAACCTTGACCACAAATTCCACACATCACTCTCTATGAGCGGGCTCAATGGTCTAGATTGACCGTGCTTCACATGCCGGGACACTAGGCGACAAAAGGCGATCTATTGGGGGCCGGTGTGGCACGCGACCGACCGCGGCCACACCGAAATCGAACGGGGGGTGATCGTTTCGTGATGCCCGACAGGGGACCTGGGACGCGGGGAGCGTCCGAGGTGTCGAGGGAAGCCGAAGCGCATCGACCTTCGGATCCCGGCCAGCGGGTCAAGTCCGCAACCGACTGAGCGGATTGCTCGCGCGGCGCCGAATCAACCGGCACGTCATGCACGGGAGGCGGGGGCCTCCCGAGGGGGAGGAGCAGTGCGGTACGGGGGGCGGGGGGCCTCCCGGGGAGGGGAAACAGCACGGGGGGCGGCGGCCTCCCTAGGGGGGATTATCCGTGTTGGGTGAGCACGTCGAACCCGCTGGCGACTCGGACGGGGCTGTACAACAAGGTGAACGGGGCGGCCCCTTCCCGACGGTCGGCGGACATCCGGCGAACGGGGCGCTTCGTAGGCCCGCGAGCGACTGGGAGCAGCGCTACCAGCGCATCGTGATCATCAGCGATACGGTGGCCACGGCCGTCGTCGTGGCCGCTTTCGGCGGCTTCTTCGGGGTGCGGGACGCGGCGAACTGGCACGAGAAGTGGAAGATCCTCGCCTTCGGCACCGAGTTACTGGTGCTGGGAGCGCTGGCGCTGAGCCGTTCGTGGGCCCCGGCCGTGCTCGGTCAGGGCGCCGAGGAATTCCGCCGGCTTGGACGCTCGCTGTTCGCGGCGACGGTCGTCCTCGCGCTCGGCGGGATCGCCCTCACCTCACGCAACATCAAGCTCTGGATATTCGTCGCGATCCCCGCGATCGCGCTCGTCACCATGACCGCGCGCTATCTGCTGCGCCTGTGGCTGCACAGACAGCGCAAGGAAGGACGCTGTCTGCGTCCGGTACTGGCCGCGGGGAGCCCGGCCACCGTGCGCGACCTGATCAGCAGAACCCGCAAGTTCCCGCACATCGGCTGGCAGGTCGAGGCGGTCTGCACGGCGGACGGACACGGCCTCGAAGGGGGCCATCTGGACGGAGTGCCGGTCGTCGGCCCGCTGACGGACGTCGCGAGCCATGTCACGCGCGACGGCTACCGGGTCGTCGCGGTCACCCCCGATCCGCACTGGACGCCGGACCGGCTGCAACGCCTCGCCTGGAATCTCGAGGGCAGCGAGGCCGAAATGGTCGTGGCCCCCGTACTGATGGAGGTGGCGGGACCGCGGCTGCACGTGGACGCGGTACTGGGGATACCGCTGCTGCGGGTCAGCATGCCGGCGTTCACCGGGGGGCGTCGGGCGATAAAGGCGATCTTCGACCGGCTGGGTGCGACGCTCCTGATCCTGCTGTTCGCGCCGCTGATGGTGCTCGTCGCCCTGTCCGTCCTGGCGGACACCAGAGGCGGGGTGTTCTACCGGCAGCGCAGGGTCGGCAAGGAGGGCCGCGAGTTCACCATCGTCAAGTTCCGCACGATGGTCACGGGCGCCCACGGGAAGCGGGCCGGTCTCGCCGACCGGAACGAGGGTGCGGGGCTGCTGTTCAAGCTCCGGCGGGATCCGCGAGTGACACGCGTGGGGCACGTGCTGCGCCGCTACTCGCTCGACGAACTCCCGCAGCTGTTCAACGTGTTGACCGGATCGATGTCGCTCGTCGGCCCGCGGCCCCCGCTGCCGGAGGAGTCCGCGGCGTACGGCCCGGACATCCGGCGGCGGCTGCTGGTCAAGCCCGGGTTGACCGGCCTGTGGCAGATCAGCGGGCGCAGCGACCTGCCGTGGGAGGAGGCGGTCCGCCTCGACCTGCGCTACGTCGAGGACTGGTCGCTCGCCCTGGACACGGTGATCTTGTGGAAGACATTGCGGGCCGTGCTCCACGGACAAGGGGCGTACTGAAGCAGGGGGGCGCCGATCCGTCGGCGTAGGAACGGCAGGCCACAAGGGCCTGCTCTGGGGGGAGGAACAATCGTGAGGATCAGCGTCCTAGGGCTCGGCTACGTCGGCTGTGTGTCGGCGGCATGTCTGGCAGGACAGGGCCACGAGGTCATCGGCGTGGACGTGAACCAGGCGAAGGTCGACCTGGTCAACAGCGGCAGGGCCCCCGTGGTCGAGGAGCGGATCGGCGAGCTCACCGCGGAGGTCGTGCGGACCGGGGCCTTGCGTGCCACCCGTGATGTCCGTGCGGCGATCATGGACAGTGAGGTGTCGCTGATCTGCGTCGGTACGCCGTCGGAGCCCAACGGGAGCCTGTGCACGACATACTTGGAGCGGGTCGCCGAGCAGATCGGCGCCGCGCTGGCCGAACGCGGGGGGAAGGGCGGCCGGCACACGGTCGTCTTCCGCAGCACCATGCTCCCGGGCACCTGCCTGAACCTGCTGGTGCCGATCCTTGAGAAGAGCCTCGGCGGCACGGCGGGCGTCGACTTCGGCGTCGCGGTCAACCCGGAGTTCCTGCGCGAGGGCACCAGCGTGCGGGACTTCTTCGACCCGCCCAAGACCGTCATCGGCCAGCTCGACCAGGCCAGCGGCGACGTCGTGGCGCAGCTGTACGACGGGCTGCCCGGCGAGGTGTTCCGGGTACCGGTGCCGGTCGCCGAGGCGATCAAATACGCGGACAACTCGTTCCACGGCCTCAAGATCGGCTTCGCGAACGAACTGGGCGCCGTGTGCCAGGCATTGGGCGTGGACTCGCACCAGGTGATGGACGTGTTCCTCGCCGACCGCAAGCTCAACATCAGCTCCGCCTACCTGCGGCCCGGCTTCGCCTTCGGCGGCTCCTGCCTGCCCAAGGACCTGCGCAGCCTCGTGCACGCGGCGCGGCGGGCCGACGTCTCCGTACCGATCCTCTCCCACGTACTGGCGTCCAACGCCGACCACCTCCAGCGCGCCGTGGAGCTCGTCGAGCGCACCGGCAAGCGCAAGGTCGGCCTGTTCGGCCTGTCCTTCAAGCCGGGCACCGACGACCTGCGCGAGAGCCCGCTCGTCGAACTGGCCGAGCGGCTGTACGGCAAGGGATACGACCTCAAGATCTACGACGCCAACGTGAGCCTCTCCCGGCTGATGGGGGCGAACCGCGAGTACATCGAGGGCCGGCTCCCGCACCTCGCGCAGCTGCTCGCGGACTCCGTCGACGAGGTGCTCGGCCACGCCGAGGTCTGCCTCGTCGGCACCAGAGATCAGACCGTCCTGTCGGCGCTGCCGCTCAGCGGTGGCCCGGCGATCGTCGATCTCGTCCGCCTTCCCGACGCCGAAGCTCGTCGGGCCGAACCGGGGTACGTGGGCCTTGCTTGGTGACGCGATGAACGAAGAGACAACCCACGGCGGCGGGCCGGAGCGGCGGGCGCTGATTCTGGTCGAGAACCTGTCCGTCCCCTTCGACCGGCGGGTGTGGCAGGAGTGCACGACGCTGCGCGACGCGGGCTGGACGGTGCACGTCATCGGCCCGCAGGGCACGAAGCGGGACACGGAGCCGGAGACGGTGATCGACGGGGTGCGGATCCATCGCTACCCGTTGCGCGCCGCCACCGGGGGACCGGCCGGCTATCTGCGGGAGTACGGATCGGCGCTGTGGCACACGGCCCGGCTCGCACGCAAGGTGGGACCGGTCCACGTCGTCCACGCCTGCAACCCGCCGGATCTGCTGTTCCTGGCGGCCCGTTGGCTGCGCCGGCGCGGCGCGCAATTCGTCTTCGACCAGCACGACCTGGTGCCCGAGCTGTACCTCTCGCGGTTCGACCGCGGCGAGGACCTGCTCCACCGCGCCGTGTGCGCGCTCGAACGCAGCACCTACCGGGCCGCGGACGTCGTGCTCGCCACCAACGAGAGCTACCGGGACGTCGCGCTCGGCCGCGGCGGAAAGCGGCCGGAGGACGTCTTCGTGGTGCGCAGCGCACCCCAGGTCGAGCGCTTCCAACCGGTGCCGCCCGAAACGGAGTTGAAGCGCGGCAAGCCCCATCTGCTGTGCTACCTCGGCGTGATGGGGCCCCAGGACGGCGTCGACTACGCGCTGCGGTCCCTCGCCAAGCTGCGCGACGGACTCGGGCGGAGCGACTGGCACGCCGTGTTCGTCGGCTCCGGCGACGCCTTCGACGCGATGGTGGAGCTGTCCCAGGAGCTCGGCCTCGGCGACCAGGTGGAGTTCACCGGGCGCATCCCGGACGCCGACCTGGTGCGCTACCTGTCCACCGCGGACGTCTGCCTCTCGCCCGACCCGCGCAACCCGCTCAACGACGTGTCGACCATGAACAAGGTCCTCGAGTACATGGCGATGGGCCGCCCCATCGTCTCGTTCGACCTGAGAGAGGCGCGCGTCTCCGCAGGTGAAGCGGCTGTCTACGCGCGTGCCAACGACGAGGCCGAATTCGCCGGACTCATCGCGCGGCTCCTTGACGACCCGGAGCAGCGGGCCCGGATGGGCAAGCTCGGCCAGGAGCGCATCGGCGGCCCACTGTCCTGGCGGAACTCGCAGGAGTCGCTGCTGGCCGCCTATGCCGCCGCGGTGGCCAGGCGCGCCCCCGCCCAGGCAAGGAGGAGGCGGCGTCGTTGAGCGAGGACACGATCCGCCTGGTCACGATCGGCCGGATTCTCCGTAGAAGGTGGCGGCTTCTCGCCGCCCTCACCGTGGTGGGAGCGCTCGTCGGCTACGGCATCTCCGTGGTGTTCCCGCCGAAGTACACGGCGTCGGCATCGGTGCTGCTGCCGGGCCAGTGGGAAGAGCGCGAGCTGCTCACCCAGGTGGACATCGCCACGAGTTCGTCGGTGGCCGACCGTGCGGCCGCCAAGCTCGACTGGGCGGGTGTCAACGGCACCGACCTGCGCGGCCGGGTCGCCGCCAAGGCCGCCGACGGCAACATCATCACGGTCTCGGGCACGGCCGAGAGCCCGGAGCGCGCGCAGCGGCTCACCGACCGGGTGGCCCAGCAGTTCGTCGCGTTCTCCACGCGGATCGCGGGCGGCGCGACCGACGCCGACGCGGCGGCGGGACCCGAGGCGCTGCGCAAGAAGGTGCAGGAGACCAACCGCCGGATCACCGAGCTGGCCAAGGGGGCCGACCGCGGCCGGACGGTCGAGGGCGTGCAGGCCCGCACCGCGCTGGAGAACCTGCGCAACTCGCTGGAGGCGGCCATGAAGAAGCTGGAGGAGGCCGACCCGGCGACCGACAAGGCGAGCATGGTCGTCATGGGACCGGCCGCCCGGCCCACCGGCCAGTCGCCGCCGACCAGGACACAACTCATCGTCGCCGGGGCGCTGTTGTTCTTCCTGCTCGCGGTCATCGGCCATCTCACCGCCGCCCGGATCAACCGCCGGCTGCGCACCGAGCAGGAGATCGCCGCCGCGCTCGGCTCGACGCTCCTCGGGGCCGTCGACGTGCCCGGCGAGCAGCGGGCCCAGGGGGGCGGCGGCCGGGCCGGACTGCGCCGGCTGCTCGGCACCGACACCCGCTGGGACGTGCCGGCCCCGCAGCGGTCCGGAGACGAGACCGCGCGGCGCACCCGCTACCGGCGGGTGTGCGCCCGCATTCGTACCCAACTACCGGCGCCCCGGCGTCTGTTGGCCGTCGTCCCGGACGGCGACGAACTCGCCCTGCGGGCCGCGGGGCAGCTCGTCGCCGAGGCCAAGGGCGACCCCGTGCTGCGCGTGGTCGTGGTCCCGGTCGACCGGCCGATCGTGCCGGACCGCGGCGCCGAGTCGGGCGCCGTGGTCGTCCTCAGCGCCGGCAGCTGGACCGCCGAAGAGCTCACCGGCATCGCCGAGGCGTGCGCGGACGGCAGGCACGAGATCGTCGGCATCGTCGTGGCGGGACCGGTCAGGGCCCGCCCGGCGGGCTCCGCGGAACCGCCGCCGGACCATGCCACTCCCGCGCTCGCGGTGCGCGGCCACGCGACGGGAGGCTCGGCGTGACGACGAACAGGAATGCGGAGTCGGCGGCGGGCACCCCACTGCTCGACCTGCACGCACTGGTGACCGCGGTGCGCAGGCGCCGCCGCCTGTGGGGTGCCCTGGCGCTGCTCGGGCTGATCGTCGGCGCGGCGGTGGCGGTTCTGATGCCGCCGCCGCCGAGCGCGGTCACCAAGGTGCTGGTGGCGCACGAGGAGGACCAGCCGAACGACACGGGAACACTGATGCGCACCGACATCGAGGTGCTGGGGACCACACGCATCGCCAACGACGCCCTGCGGACCCTCAGGTCACAGGAGCACCCCGAGGACTTCATGCGGGACTACCGGGGCACCGGTCTGACCAACAACGTGCTCCAGATCGATGTGGCGGCCGCCAGCGACGCGCTGGCGGTGGACCGCGCCAAGGCGCTCGCCGACTCGTTCATCGCCGACCACGTACGCCGGATGCAGGCGGCGGCGAAGGCCGAGTCCCAGGCCCTGCTCGACCAGCGCGATCGGATGCGCGAGGAGCTCGCCCGGGTCAACAAGGAGATCGGCGGCCAATCGCCGGACAGTGACCCGGAGTCGTCGGCCACCACCGAGTCGCTCTTCTCCCGAAGGGCCGAACTCAACTCGCGGATCGCCGACTTCGACCAGCGCGCCGCGGAGGCGCGCACCGGCACACCCAAGGTCGTCGCCGGTACGCAGATCGTCGACGCCCCGCGCGCGGTGCGGCACTCGCTGCCCAAGGCGGCCGCCACCAACGCCGCGATCGGCCTCGCACTCGGTCTCGTCCTCGGGCTCGCCCTGTCCGCGGTCGGCGCGGCGGTCGCGGACCGCCCCGTACTGCGCCGCGACATCTCGGCGAACCTGGGCGCCTCCGTCATCGCGGAGCTGCCCCGGCGATCCGGCGGACCCTGGCGGCGCCGGGACACGCGGGCCACCCGCGAACGCCTCACCGCGACCCTGGCCCGTGCGGTGCACGGCTCCGCGGAACCGCTGTCGCTGCTCGAACTGGGCTGTGCGCCCAGCACGAGCGCGATCGCCCTGGACCTCGCGGGGGCCCTGGCGGCGGAGGGCCCGGTGGCCGTCATCGACGGACTGCCAAGGCCGCAGTTCGCCGACCACCGCCCACAGCCGGGCGGCCCCAAGGTCGTCGGCGCCGAGCACGCCGCGGCGCTGTCGCCCCAGGACCGCCGGATCGGCGTCGGCTCGGTCGCGCCCGGCGCGGCGTGGACCGACCTCCAGTACCTCGGCACCCAGACCGTGCTCGTCGTACGGGCCGGGTACGGCAGCGCCGCATGGCTGCACACCGTGGCGCGCCAGCTCGCCGAGCAGCGCATCCCGGTGATCGGTGTGGTGCTGATCGACCCCGACCCGCGCGACCGCACCGACGGCACGCTCTGGGACGGCCTGCACACCGCGCTGCGCGGCCGCGGCGAGCGGTCGGCCCGGCAGAACGGTTCGGGCCCGCGGCGCACGGAGCGCAAGCCCGCGTGGGCCGCACGGGGCGCGGACAACGACCAGGAGGCTCGGTAAGCACATGTGTGGCATCGCAGGCACCTATCGGTGGCCGGACGGGAAGGTCGTGACCGACCGGCTCACCGACACCCTCGCCCACCGCGGTCCCGACGGGGCCGGCCGCTACGGCCACCCCGTCGGTGACGGCGAAGTGCAGCTCGGGCACCGCCGACTTTCCATCATCGACCTGTCCGAGACCGGCGCCCAGCCGATGGTCTCGGACGGCCTCGCCCTGACCTACAACGGCGAGCTGTACAACGCACCCGAACTGCGCGCCGAACTGGAGGCCGGCGGGGCGCGCTTCCGCGGCACCTCCGACACCGAAGTGCTCCTGGAGGCCTGGCGACGCTGGGGCACGGACTGCCTGCCCCGCCTTCGCGGCATGTTCGCGTTCGGGATCTTCGACGAGCGCACCGGTGAACTGGTGCTCGCCCGAGACCAGTTGGGCATCAAGCCGCTGTTCCTGCTGCGGCGCGGCGGAGGCCTGGTGTTCGCCTCCGAGCTCAAGGCGCTCGCCACCGCCACCGGCGGAAGGCTGGAGGTGGACCACACGGCGCTGGTCGCCTCGCTGCTCTACTACTGGGTGCCGGACTCGCGCTGCGCGTACCGCGAGGCGGAGAAGCTCCCGCCGGGCAGCTGGATCGGATTCCGGCCCGACGGGCAGGTGCAGCGCGGCCGGTACTGGAACCTGAAGGACGTCGCCACCGAGGGCCGCGACCGGGCCCGCGCCGGTGAGACGCCCGACCTGGCCGCCATTGTCGAGGAGTCGACCAAGCGACACCTCATGTCCGACGTGCCCGTGGCGACCTTCCTCTCCGGCGGCCTCGACTCCAGCTATCTGACCGCCATCGCGGCCCGCCAACAGCCGGGGATCTCCGCCTACACGATCGGATTCCGCGCCGAGGACGCCAAGTTCGAGGCGATGCCGGACGATCTGCGCTACGCCCGGCAGGTCGCCCAGCGCTTCGGCGTCGACCTGCACGAGATCGAGATCGCGCCGAACGTCCTGGATCTGCTCCCGCAGATGACGCACTCCCTGGACGAGCCGATCGGCGACCCCGCCGCCATCAACACGTACCTGATCTGCCAGGCCGCCCGCGAGGCCGGAGTCAAGGTGATGCTATCGGGGATGGGCGCCGACGAACTGTTCGCCGGATACCGCAAGCACCTGGCCAACCTGATCGCGCTGCGCTACCAGCGGGTGCCCCGGCCGCTGCGGCGCGGCGTAACCGCGGCCGTGGACCGGCTGCCGGTCGCCACGTCCCGGCGCGGCCTGCGATCGGTGCGCTTCGCCAAGCGGTTCCTGTCCTTCGCCGAGCTGCCGGAGGAGACCGCGTTCCGGCGCAGCTACACCATGTACGACCAGCAGGAGCTGCTCGCGCTGCTCAACCCGGACCTGGCACCGGCGGTCGACGACGTGCTGACAGAGCACGCGGACGTCTACGAGGACAACGACCTCGACGACTTCGTGAACCGCATGTGCCTGGCCGACGCCCGGATGTTCCTGCCGGGCCTCAACCTCACGTACACGGACCGCTCCAGCATGGCGGCGTCGACCGAGGTGCGCGTCCCCTACGTCGACGTCGAGGTGGTCAAGGCGGCGTTCGCCTTCCCCGGCGACCGCAAGATCGTCGGACGGCAGGGCAAGGCCGTGCTCAAAGAGGCGGCCACCTCGATCCTGCCCAAGGAGATCGTCCACCGGCCCAAGGGCCTGTTCAGCGCCCCGCTGCGGGCCTGGATGAGCCGGGACCTGGCACCCCTCGTGCGCGAGGTGATCAACGACGGGGTGCTGGTCCGCTCCGGGTTCCTGCGCCGCGACGCGCTGCAACGGCTCGCCGCCGAGGACGCCGCCGGGCAGAGCGACCACTCCAAGCACCTGTGGCACGTACTGACCCTCGAGTACTGGTATCGCGACGCGACCTCTGGGTCCGACAAGAGCACTTCGGTCAACGGATGAGGAATTCAGAGGAGTTCGCGTGAAGCAAGTTGTTCAGAACTACAAGAGCGGCGAGTTGGCGGTGCTCGACGTGCCGGTGCCCGGGTGCAAGCCCGGCGGCGTGCTCGTGCGCACCGGCTACTCGCTGATCTCCACCGGGACCGAGCTGATGAAGGTGTCCGAGGCCGGCATGTCGATGCTGGGCAAGGCCCGCTCGCGCCCCGACCAGGTGGCGAAGGTCATGCAGAGCGTGGCCACCAACGGCGTGCCCGCCACCTACCGCAAGGTGATGGGCAAGCTCGACTCCTACACGCCGCTCGGCTACTCGCTGTGCGGCACCGTCGAGCAGGTCGGCGCGGGCGTCGACGACGTGAAGGTCGGCGACCTCGTGGCCTGCGCCGGCAACGAGCACGCGCTGCACGCCGAGCTCAACTGGGTGCCGAAGAACCTCTACGCGCGCGTGCCGGACGGCCTCGCGCCGCGGCACGCCGCCTTCGGCACCGTCGGCTCGATCGCCCTCCAGGGCGTCCGCCAGGGCGAGCCGCAGCTCGGCGAGTCGGCCCTCGTCATCGGCCTCGGCCTGATCGGCCAGCTGGTCGTGCAGCTCCTCGCCGCCGCGGGTGTCCGCGTCGTCGGCGTCGACCCCGACCCGTCGCGCTGCGAACTCGCCGAGGGGCGGGGCGCCGAGACCTGCGGGGACCCGGAGTCCGCCGCTGTGGTGGCGGCCGTGGCCGAACTGACCGACGGCCACGGCGTGGACCAGGTGTATCTGGCGGCCGGCGGCTCCAGCAACGGCCCCGTCGAGCTGGCCGCCAAGCTGTGCCGGGACCGCGGCCGCGTCGTCGACATCGGCAAGTGCCGCCTCGACCTGCCCTGGAACGCGTACTACGAGAAGGAACTCGACGTCCGGTTCTCCCGGTCGTACGGGCCGGGTCGCTACGACCCGTCGTACGAGCTGGAGGGGCGCGACTACCCGATCGGCTACGTGCGCTGGACCGAGCGCCGCAACCTGGCGTGCTTCCTCGAGCTACTCGCGCGCGGCAGGGTGGACGTGGAGCCGCTGATCACCCACGTCGCCGACTTCGACGACGCCGTCGAGACGTACCAGCGCCTGAAGGACGGCGAACTCAAGGCGATCACCGCGCTGTTTCGCTACCCGGAGCAGACGGTGGAGGTCGAGGCGCCCGAGGTGACGGTGCCCGCGGTGAGCGTCAAGCCGGGGTTCGCACGCGCCGCCAGGACGCCGGTGCGCCTCGCGTTCGTCGGCGCCGGCAATTACGCGACGTCGATGCTGCTGCCGCACCTGACGGGACGCGAGGGTGTCGAGCTGGCGACCGTCGTCACGACGACGGCGCTGTCCGCGGCCAACGCGCAGCGCAAGTTCGGCTTCGCCGATGCGACCACCGACCTCGACGCCGTGCTCGGCGACAAGTCCATCGACGCGGTGTTCGTGGTCACCCGGCACAGCTCGCACGCGGACCTGACCCGGCAGGCCCTGCTCGCGGGCAAGACCGTGTTCGTGGAGAAGCCCCTCGCGCTCGATGAGGACGAGCTGGCGAGTGTCCTCGCGGCGGTGGAGGAGTCCGGCAACGACCGCCTCCAGGTGGGCTTCAACCGCCGCTTCTCGCCGCTGCTGCGCGAGGCCAAGCAGCGCTTCGGCGCCCGCAACGGACCGGCGCACCTGCGCTACCTGGTCAACGCGGGCCGCCTCGACCACGGCAGCTGGTACCTCCGGCAGGGCACCGAGGGCTCCCGGTTCGTCGGCGAGGGCGGCCACTTCATCGACACGGCGAGCTGGCTGCTGGATGCCGACCCGGTCTCGGTGTACGTGACCGCCACGTCCGGCGATGAGGACCTCCAGGTCGTCCTGCGCTACCCGGACGGCTCCACCGCCACCATCGCCTACGTCACCACAGGGCCGGCCGCCTTCCCGAAGGAGACGCTCGACCTGGTCGCGGACGGCAGGGCGCTGCGGCTCGACGACTTCGTACGCGCGTCAGTGTTCGGGAGTAAGCGATGGGTCAGCTCGCGGCTGCCCAAGGCCCGGGACAAGGGCCAGAACGCCGAACTGGCCTCGTTCATCAAGGCCGTGCGGACCGGCGGCCCGATGCCCGTGCCGCTGGAGTCGCTCGTCGCCACCACCGCGGCCACCCTCGCCGTGCAGGCGGGCCTGGCCGGCGGCGTGCCCGTCACGTTGGCGGGGCCGCGATGACGATGAGTGCGGGCTGGTACCTGCGGCGGCTGTCCCGGATGGGGCCGCAGGAGGTCGCGGGCCGGGCGGTCGACACAGCACGCAGGCGGCGCTGGCGCTCGGCGCGGCCCACTCCGCCGCGCGTGACCGGCGCCCGGTTCACCTCGGTGCTGCCCGCAGGGGCGCTCGCCGCGGTGCCGCCGGACGCCGCGAAGCGGCTCGTCGCGGAGGCGGACCGGCTGATGTACGGGCACGCCGAGTTCTTCGGCGTGGTCCGCGACGACATGGTCGACCCGGACTGGTGGCACGACCCGAAGACCGGCCGCCGGGCCCCGTTCGGCTACGCCTTCGGCGTGCCGTACCGCGACGAGGACGTGGTCGGCGACATCAAGCAGATCTGGGAGCCGTCCCGGCACCAGTACCTGACGCAACTCGCCGCCGCCTACGCGGTCACCGGCGACGACCGGTACGCCGAGCGTGTGGCCGAGCACCTGCGCTCGTGGTGGGCGGCCAACCCGCCGCTGCGCGGCGTGCACTGGATCAGTGGCATCGAGCTGGGCATCCGGCTGCTCTCCTGGGTGTGGATCCGCCGGCTGCTCGACGGCTGGCCCGGCGTCTTCGACCTGTTCGAGGACAACCCGGTGGCGGTGCACCAGATCTGGCACCACCAGCGCTGGCTCGCCGCCTTTCCCAGCCGGGGCTCGTCGGCGAACAACCACGTCATCGCCGAGGCCGCCGGACAGTTCGCGGCGTCCTGCGCGTTCAACTGGTTCCCGTCGTCGGCGCGTTGGCGGTCGGGCGCGCTGAAGTCGCTGGAGCGGCACCTGCGGAGCAACACCTTCCACTCCGGCCTCAATCGCGAACTGGCCACCGAATACCACGGCCTCGTCCTGGAGTTGGGTCTGGCGGCGGTCGCCGAGGCCGACGCGGCCGGGGTGCCGCTGCCGCCGACCGTACGGATCGTGCTGCTGCGGATGACCGACGCGCTCGCGGCCGTCGTGGACAACCGGCTGCGGCCGCCCCGCCAGGGGGACGCGGACGACGGCCACGGTCTGATGGTGGACGGCGTGGGGACCGACCGCTGGGGCTCGCTGCTCGCCACCGGGGCCGCCGTGTTCGGTCGGCTCGACTGGTGGCCGCAAGTGCCCTCCACCGATGTACGGACACCGCTGCTCGCCGCGCTGATCAAGCCCCCCGCACCCGTCGTACGGCGCCCGGCGAGCCGGCCCGCGCACTTCGCGGACGCGGGGCTCACCATCCTGCGCGGGCAGGGGGCGGCGGGCGAGATCTGGTGCCGCTGCGACGGCGGACCGCACGGCTTCCTGTCCATCGCCGCGCACGCCCACGCGGACGCGCTGTCCGTGGAGGTCCGGCACGACGGGGTCGACGTGCTCGCCGACCCGGGGACGTACTGCTACCACGGCCAGCCCGACTGGCGGAGCTCCTTCCGGTCGACCATCGGCCACAACACCCTGGAGCTCGACGGCACGGACCAGTCCGAGTCCGGCGGCCCGTTCCTGTGGGTCCGGCATGCCCGCACCCAGGTCCTGGAGGCGGGCGCGGACCGTTGGCGCGCCGAACACGACGGCTATGGGCCCTCGATGCACCGCCGCCGCGTCGAACTGGACACGGTGGGCGAGGCGTTGACGGTCGTCGACGAGGTGACCGGGCCGCGCCGCGACCTGCGCCTCGCGTTCCACCTCGGACCGGAGGTCACCGCAGAGCTGTCGGGTGACCGGGCCCTGCTGACCTGGACGCGGGACGGCGAGGACCGCTCCGCCGAACTCGCGCTGCCCGAGAGGCTGTCCTGGCGGGCGCACCGCGGCGAGGTCGAGCCGCCACTCGGCTGGTACTCGGCCGGCTTCGGGCGCAAGGAACCCGCCACCACGCTGATCGGCAGCGGATCCGCCGACGGCGCGGGGGAGTTCACCACCGTGCTCAGGTTCCTGGGCTAGGAGGGGAGGGGAGACGTGGGAATCAAGTGGCGGCACCTGGCGTGGCCGGCGGCACCGCTGACGCTCGTCCTGCTGGCGGCGACGGGCTGTACGAGCTCGTCGGACGCCGGGGCGAAGGCGTCCGCCTCGCCGTCCAGGCAGGGAGCACGGACGGCCGTGGCCCGCGTCTGCGACAAACCGTCGGGCGGGCCGAAGAAGGCGCCGAAGGGCGCGGTCACGGTCGACCCCAAGAAGGTCAACGACCTGACCGAACAGACCAAGAGCCACCCGGCGGGCACCACGTTCTGGCTGCGTCCCGGCAAGCACCGGCTCGAGTCGGCGCGCTACGCCCAGGTCATCCCCAAGAAGGGGAACCGCTACATCGGCGCGCCCGGCGCGGTGCTCGACGGCCGCAAGGTCAACCAGTACGCCTTCGGCGGCCATGCCGACGGCGTCGTCATCAGCCATCTGACGGTGGAGCGCTTCGTCCCGCAGCAGAACGAGGGCGTCGTCAACCCCGGTTCGGCCGACGGCTGGGTGATCGAGCACTCGACGATCCAGCGCAACGCGGGCGCCGGAATGATGACCGGCTCCCACCAGAAGATCCGCTCCAACTGCCTGCGCGACAACGGGCAGTACGGAGTGAACGGCTACAAGGAGGGCGACACGGCCCGCGGCCTCGTGATCGAGGACAACGAGGTCGTCGGCAACAACACCGACGACTGGGAGAAGAAGCAGCCCGGCTGCGGCTGCACCGCGGGCATGAAGTTCTGGGCCGTCAAGAGCGCCGACATCCGCGGTAACTGGGTGCACGACAACCGCGGCGTCGGGGTGTGGGCCGACAACAACAACAACGACTTCCTCATCGAGAACAACCTGATCGAGGAGAACGACGGCGCCGCCGTGATGTACGAGACCAGCTACAACGCGGTCATCCGGAACAACACGATCCGGCGCAACAACTGGATCAGCGGCGGCAAACCGGCCGAGCGCGGCGACAGCTTCCCGTACGGGACCATCTACATCTCCGAGGCGGGCGGCGAACCACGGGTCAAGGCCCGCACCGACAAGCTCGAGATCTACCGGAACCTGATGGAGAACAACTGGAACGGCATCACCCTGTGGGAGAACGCCAACCGGTTCTGCAACAGCCCGGCCAACACCTCGACCGGTGAGTGCACGCTGCTGGTGAAGGACGTCAAGCGCTGCGTCCAGCCGGCGATCGCGAAGGCGCCGCTCTACGACGACTGCCGGTGGAAGACCCAGCGGGTCGACATCCACGACAACCGCTTCCTCCTCGACACCTCCGTCGTCAAGTGCACGGACAACAGGTGCGGTCGCATGGGCGTCCTGTCCCTCTACGGCACGTACCCGAAGTGGTCGCCCTACAAGGACACGCGGGTCGCGAAGGCGATCGCCCGAAAGCAGGACAACCGCTGGCACGACAACGTCTACCGCGGGCCGTGGACCTTCGTCGTCGAGGACATGAGCCGGGTCGTCGACCGCGGGGACTGGCAGGACGCGCCGTACAAGCAGGACGCCGGCAGCACCTTCGGCCGAAAGGCAGGTGGCTGAGATGGCGGAAGGGGAGAGGCTCGCCACACGGAACAGGCTCGCCACACCGAAGGCCGTCGGCATCGTCTGGCTGCTGCTCGGCATCAACACGATGGGCTCCGCGGGAGCGAAGACCATCATCCCGCTGCCGCGCTCCGTCATCCAGCTGGTCACCATGGGCTCGCTGGTCGCCGCCTTCGCACTGGCGCTCGCGCTCAACACGCGCCTGCGGATCCGGCCCAGCGCCTTCGTGTTCCTGCTGACGCTGCTGCTCGTGCCCAGCGTGATCTCCAGCCTGGGGATCGGCCCCGGCGGACTGTTCCGCTGCTGCCGACTCGCCCTGTTCATCGGCACCCTGTGGCTGCTGAGCTGCTGGTGGGACGGCAGCCTGACCTTCGTCCGCTACCACATCCGGATGTACTTCGGGATCCTGGTGACGGTGGTCGCGGGCCTGGCCGTCTCCCCGGGCGCCGCCATGCCCGAGCTGTACGGCGGACGGCTCGTCGGCGCGCTGTGGCCGCTCACGCCGCCGCAGATCGGCCAGTACACGGCGGTGATCATCGGACTCACCGTGCTGCTCCTCGTCGGCCGCCGGATCGACAGGGCGAGCGCGGCGATGGTCATCGTCCCGTGCCTCGTGCTGCTCGCGCTCACCCACACCCGGACGGCCACGGTCGGCCTGCTCGCGGGGCTCGCGGTCGCGATCTGCTCGCTGCTGCTGACCAGCGCCGCCGCCCGCCGCTTCTTCGGATGGTCGGTGGTGGTGGTGACGGTGGCCGGGGTGGGCTTCGCCGGCGCGGTCCAGGCGTGGTTCCTGCGCGGCCAGAACAAGGAGTACTTCACCAGCCTCACCGGCCGGGCCAAGGTCTGGGACGCGCTCCTCGCGGCGCCCAGGACCGGCGCCGAGCAGTTCTTCGGCACCGGCCTCGGCGACAAGTCGTTCGGCGGGCTGCCGATCGACAACAGCTGGCTGGCCGTCTACAACGAACAGGGCCTGATCGGTGTCACCCTCGTCGCGTCCGTCCTCCTCGTCCTCGGGGCCGTCGCCCTGCTGCGGCCACCGTCGCTGCAACGGGCCTGCGCGATCTTCCTGATCACGTACGTCGTCCTCTCGTCGTACACCGAGGCAGGCCTGGGCGACGCCTCGCCCTATCTGCTGCATCTGGCCCTGGCCGCCACGCTGTTGGCCGCGCCCACCGGGACCACAGCGCTTCCGACGCCCACGGAGCCCCGACGACGTATCCCGCGCTGGGCCCGGGAACGGGAGGTGAGCTGACCATGCACATTCTGGTGGTGCACAACTACTACTCCTCGGGTCAGCCGAGCGGCGAGAACCGGGTCGTCGACGAGGAGGTGGGGCTGCTGCGCGCGGCCGGCCACCGCGTCGAGGTGTTCGAGCGGCGCAGCGACGACATCGCCGACCGGTCGCTGCTCGGCAAGGTCGCGGTGCCGCTGCTCGTGCCGTGGAACCCGGCCGTCCGCAGGGAGTTGGCCGCCAAGCTCCGTGCGGACCGCCCCGACGTGGTGCACGTCCACAACGTGTTCCCGCTGCTGTCGCCCGCGGTCCTCGCCGCCTGCGCGGACGCCGGGGTGCCCGCCGTCGCCACGCTCCACAACTACTACCAGGTGTGTCCGCCCGGCACGTTGCAGCGGGACGGCCGGCTGTGCAGCGACTGTGTCGGCTCGAAGCTGCCGCTGCCCGCGGTCCGGCACGGCTGCTACCGGGGTTCGCGCCTCGCGACGGTGCCGCTTGCGATCAACCTGTCCGTCAACCGGCAGCGGTGGTGGTCGGGCGTCGACCGGTTCTTCTGCATCTCCGCGGCGCAGCGCGACGTCCTGGTGCGCTCCGGCATGCCGGCCGAGCTGCTGACCGTGAAGCACAACTTCGTACCGGACCCGGGAGTCGGCAGGGACGGGGACGGTGAGCAACTGCTCTACCTCGGCCGCCTCGCGGAGGCCAAGGGCGTGCGGGTGCTCATGGCCGCCTGGGACATGGTCGCCGCGCAGGGCGGGGTGGGAGTGCCGCTGGTGATGGCCGGCTCGGGACCGCTGGAGCGGGAGGTGTCCGCCTGGGCGCGGGGCCGGGACGACGTGCGCTACGTCGGCCTGCTCGACCCGGACGAGGTCCGCAAGGCCATCGCCCGGTCGGTCGCCGTGGTGGCGCCCTCGCTGGCCCCGGAGACGTTCGGCCTGGTGGTCGCGGAGGCGATGGCGGCCGGTGTCCCGGCCGTCGCCGCCGGTCACGGCGCCTTCGTCGAACTCGTCGCGGACGGGGAGACCGGGCTGCTGCACCGGCCGGGCGAGCGCACCTCGCTCGCGTCCTGCCTGCGCGGCATCACGGCCGAACCGGCCGCCAACCGGGAGATGGGCCGCGCGGCCCGGCGCCGCTACGAGCAGGGCTTCAGCCCGGCCGTCGGCCTCGCGCGCCTGCAAGAGGAGTACCGATCCGCGATCGCGGGCCGGTCGGAACAAGGCAACACATGGGGGACGGAATCAATGGGGGGCAGTAAATGACACAGTGCCGACTCTGCGGCTCGGCGACGCTCGCGAGCGTCGTCGATCTGGGCGCGACACCGCCGTGCGAAAGCTTTCTCGCCGCGGGCCAACTGGACGCGCCGGAGCCCGCGTTCCCGCTGCACCTGCGGGTCTGCACCGACTGCTGGCTGGCGCAGATCCCGCCGCTGATCACGCCGGAGGAGACGTTCAAGGAGTATGCGTACTTCTCCTCGTTCTCCACGTCCTGGGTGGAGCACGCGCGTACGTACGTCGCCGACGCGATGGAGCGCGCGGGCCTCGGCCCCGACGCCTTCGTGGTCGAGGTCGCGAGCAACGACGGCTACCTGCTCAAGCACGTGGTGGACCGGGGGATCCGCTGCCTGGGTATCGAGCCGTCGGTCAACGTCGGCGCGGTGGCGCGCGGCGGGGGCGTGCCCACGCTCACCGAGTTCCTGAGCCCGGAGACCGGAGCGGCCGTCCGCGCCGAGCACGGCCCGGCGAACCTGGTCGCGGCCAACAACGTGTACGCGCACATCCCGGACGTCGTCGGCTTCACGCAGGGCCTGCGCGCCCTGGTCGCGGACGACGGCTGGGTCTCCATCGAGGTGCAGCACCTGCTGACCCTGATCGAGGAGAACCAGTACGACACGATCTACCACGAGCACTTCCAGTACTACACGGTCGCCTCCGCGATCCCCGCGCTCGCCAGCGGCGGACTCGCCCTCGTGGACGTCGAGTTGCTGCCCACCCACGGCGGCTCGATCCGGCTGTGGGCGCGGCCCGCCGAGGTGGCGGGCGAGCCCTCGCAGCGCGTCGCCGACGTGCTGGCCCGGGAGAAGGCGGCCGGGCTCCAGGAGCTGTCCGGGTACACCGAGTTCTCCGCCCGGGTCGCCAAGGTCCGCCGCGACCTCCTGAAGTTCCTCGTCACCGCGGCCGAGGCGGGTAAGACGGTCGTCGGCTACGGCGCTCCGGGCAAGGGCAACACGCTGCTCAACCACTGCGGCATCCGCCCCGACCTGCTCGCCTACACGGTCGACCGCAACCCCTACAAGCACGGCCGGTTCACCCCGGGCACCCGCATCCCGATCCTGCCGCCCGAGCGGATCGCCGAGGACAAGCCGGACTACGTCCTGGTCCTCCCGTGGAACCTGCGGACCGAGCTGACCGAACAACTGTCGTACGTCGGTGAATGGGGTGGCCGACTCGTCTTCCCCATCCCGGAACTGAGCGTTGTCGAGGTGCTCGTCGTGAAAGAGAGTGCAGCATGAAGGTCGTTCTGTTCTGCGGCGGCTACGGGATGCGGATGCGCAGCGGCGCCACCGACGACGTGCCCAAGCCCATGGCGATGGTCGGTCCCAGGCCCCTGATCTGGCACGTCATGCGCTACTACGCGCACTACGGGCACAAGGAGTTCATCCTGTGCCTCGGCTACGGGGCGCACCACATCAAGAACTTCTTCCTCAACTACGAGGAGACGACGTCCAACGACTTCGTGCTGCGCAAGGGGCAGACGGAGCTGCTGTCGAACGACATCGCCGACTGGACGATCACGTTCGCGCAGACCGGCATCGAGTCACCGATCGGGGAGCGCCTTCGTCGGGTGCGCCACCACCTCGACGGCGACGAGATGTTCCTCGCCAACTACGCCGACGTGCTCACCGACGCCCCGCTGGACGAGATGGTCGACCGGTTCGCGCAGCGCGACGCGGGCGCGTCGATGATGGTGGTCCCGCCGCAGTCCTCGTTCCACTGCGTGGACCTCGGCGAGGACGGCATGGTCGGCGGCATCACCGCGGTCAGCGACATGCCGCTGTGGGAGAACGGCGGCTACTTCGTGCTCCGCCAGGAGGTCTTCGACCACATACCGGAGAACGGGGACCTGGTCGCCGACGGCTGCGCCCAACTCGCCAAGCGGGGACGCCTCGTGGCGCACCAGCACCGCGGCTTCTGGAAGCCCACCGACACCGTCAAGGAACGGGCCGCGCTCGACGCCGGCTACGCGCGCGGTGACCGCCCGTGGGCAGTCTGGGAGCGGGACGGCGCGGGGGTGAGCGTGTGATCCGGCTCGCAGCCGGCCGCCCGGACCGGATCGTCGCGGTGGGCGCCCACTGCGACGACATCGCCATCGGCGCGGGCGGCACCCTCCTCGCGCTCTGCCGGGCGCGCCCCGGACTGCGCGTCGACGCGCTGGTGCTCACCGGCAGCGGCACCGACCGCGAGCAGGAGGAGCGGGCCGCGCTCGCCGCCTTCTGCCCGGACGCCGACCTGCGCCTCACCGTGCACAAGCTCCCCGACGGCCGGCTGCCCGCGCACTGGGAGGAGGCCAAGTCCGCCGTCGAGGAACTGCGCCTGCAGTGCGACCCGGACCTCGTCCTCGCCCCGCGCGCGGACGACGCGCACCAGGACCACCGCGGCCTCGCCCAGCTGATCCCCACCGCCTTCCGCGACCACCTCGTACTCGGCTACGAGATCGTCAAGTGGGACGGCGACCTCGGCCGGATGTCGGCCTACCAGCCGCTGGCACCGGAGATCGCCGAGGAGAAGGTGCGGCTGCTCCAAGAGCACTACGCCTCGCAGCGGCACCGTCCCTGGTACGACCGCGAGGCCTTCCTCGGCCTCGCCCGGATCCGCGGCATCGAATGCCAGGAGCGCTACGCCGAAGCGTTCGCCGTCACCAAATTCACGCTCGACCTGGGCGCTCCCGCACCGGGCGCTCTCACTCTGGGGGATTGAACCTTGCGCGTACTACTGACCGGACACCAGGGCTACCTGGGCACCGTGATGGCCCCGGTCCTGCGGGCCGCCGGACACGACGTCGTCGGCCTCGACTCCGGCCTGTTCGCCGACTGCGTCCTCGGCCCGACACCCGACGACCCGCAAGGGCACCGCGTCGACCTGCGCGACGTCACCGCCGAGCACGTGGCAGGGGTGGACGCCGTGATCCACCTCGCCGCGCTCTCCAACGACCCGCTCGGCTCCCTCGCACCGGAACTCACCTACGACATCAACCACCACGCCTCCGTCAACCTTGCCCGCCTCGCCCGCGAGGCCGGGGTCAAGCGCTTCCTCTACGCCTCCACGTGCTCGGTGTACGGCGCGGCCGGCGGCGACGAACTCGTCGGCGAGGAAGCCCCGTTGCGCCCCGTCACGCCCTACGCCGAGTCCAAGGTGCGGGTGGAGGACGACCTGCACGCGCTCGCCGACGACGACTTCACGCCGGTGTACATGCGCAACGCCACCGCCTTCGGCTACTCGCCGCGGCTGCGCGCCGACATCGTCCTGAACAACCTCGTGGGCCACGCACTGCTCTCCGGTGAGGTCCTCGTCCTCTCCGACGGCACGCCGTGGCGACCGCTGGTGCACGCCGCCGACATCGCCCGCGCCTTCACGGCCGCGCTGACCGCGCCCCGCGAGGCGGTCCACGACCGGGCGTTCAACATCGGCAGCGAGACCAACAACGTCACGGTCGCCAAAATCGCCGAGCAGGTCGCCGAGGCGGTCACCGGCGCGAAGGTGCGGATCACCGGGGAGAACGGAGCCGACCCGCGCTCCTACCGGGTGGACTTCGCCCGCTTCCGCGCCGCGATCCCCGGCTTCGACTGCGAGTGGACGGTTCTGCGCGGAGCGCTCGAACTCGCCGATGCCTACCGGAAGTTCGGCCTCACCAAGGACGGCTTCGACAACCGCTTCACCCGCCTCGCCGTACTGCGCGCGGCGTCCGAGGCCGGCTCCGTCGACGACACCCTGCGGTGGCGCCCATGACCACGACAGGCCAGGAGATGTACGAGCTGGTGGAGCGGATGTACCCGCTCTGCCGAAGCATCACCGGCGATGGTGTGCGCGCCACCCTGGCCATCGTCGGCGAGTACATCCCCCTCGACGTGCACGAGGTGCCCACCGGAACCCAGGTCCTCGACTGGACGGTGCCGCAGGAGTGGAACATCCGCGACGCGTACGTCGCCGACGCGTCCGGAAAGCGGGTCGTCGACTTCGCCGAGTCCAGCCTGCACGTACTCGGCTACAGCGTCCCGGTGTCGGCGACGCTGCCGCTGTCCGAGCTGCGCGCGCACCTGCACACGCTGCCGGACCAGCCGAACCTGGTGCCGTACCGCACCAGTTACTACAAGCCGGACTGGGGGTTCTGCCTCGCCCAGGAGACCCTGGACGCGCTGCCCGACGGTGACTACGAGGTGTGCGTCGACTCCACCCTGGAGGACGGCCACCTCACCTACGCCGAGCACGTCGTACCGGGCCAGGTCCCCGACGAGGTGATCGTCTCTTGTCACGTGTGCCACCCGTCGCTCGCCAACGACAACCTGGCCGGCATCGCGGTGGCGACGTACCTCGCCCGCGCGCTGGCGGAACACCAGCCGTACTACACCTACCGGTTCATCTTCGCGCCCGGCACCATCGGCGCGATCACCTGGCTCGCCCGCAACAAGGAGCGGGTGGGCCAGGTCAAGCACGGGCTCGTGCTGGCCTGTGCGGGGGACCGGGGCTCACTGACGTACAAGCGGAGCAGGCGCGGCGACGCCGAGATCGACCGTGTGATGGCGCACACGCTGTCGGCATCACAACGCCGGCACGAAACAAAGGAGTTCACGCCCTACGGATACGACGAGCGGCAGTACTGCTCGCCCGGATTCGACCTCGGCGTGGGCTCGCTGACCCGCACCCCGTACGCCGGATACCCCGAGTACCACACCTCCGCGGACAACCTGGACTTCGTCTCCCCGGAGGCGATGGCGGACACCCTCGCCGTATGCCGCGAGGCGTTCGCCGTCCTGGACCGCAACCGGCGCTATCTCAACCAAAGCCCTTACGGGGAGCCCCAGTTGGGGCGGCGTGGGCTGTACGACGCGCTCGGCGGGCGCAGTGACACCAAGCAGGCCCAGATGGCGATGCTGTGGGTGCTCAACCTCTCCGACGGCGAGCACACTCTGCTCGACATCGCCGAGCGGTCCGGGCTGCCGTTCGCCACGGTCGCCGACGCGGCCGACGCCCTGGGCGCCGCGGGGCTGGTCAAGGCATGACGTCGACGACCACCGGAGAGGAGAAGCAGGCGAAGACTTCCACCAGGCGCGCCCTCGCCGGCCGGCTGTCCTGGGGCCTCGCCGACCAGGCGGCCTCCAGCGTGTCCAACTTCGCGGTGGGCGTCTACGTGGCGCGCTCGCTGGGCGTGACCGCGTTCGGCGTGTTCAGCCTGGCCTGGGTGACGTACGGCGTGGTGCTCAACGTCTCCCGCGGCCTGGGCACCGACCCGCTCATGGTGCGCTTCAGCGCGGTGCCGGAGGCGGCCTGGCGCGGGGCGGTGGCCCGGGCCTCGGGCACCGCGCTCGGCGTCGGGATCGCCCTCGGAGCGGCGGCCCTGGTGTTCGGCCTCGCCCTCGGCGGCCGGCTGGGCGCCGCCTTCGCCTGCCTCGGCGTCGTCCTGCCAGGACTGCTCTTTCAGGACTCCTGGCGGTTCGCGTTCTTCGCCGCGGGCACCGGGCGTAAGGCGTTCGTCAACGACATCGTGTGGTGCGTCGCGCTGGTGCCCGCCCTGGTGGTGGCGGCCCGCGTGGGCGGCGTGCCCGCCTTCGTGCTCGCCTGGGGCGGATCCGCCGCGGTCGCCGCCGCGTACGGCTGCTTCCAGTCCGGCATCCGGCCCCGGCTCACCGAAGCGCGCGCGTGGCTGCGCGAGCACCGCGACCTCGGCACCCGCTACCTCGTCGAGAACGTCAGCAACAGCGGCGGCAGTCAACTGCGGGCCTACGGGCTCGGCGTGATCGTCGGCGTCGGCGCGGTCGGCGTGGTCCGCGGCGCCGAACTACTGCTCGGCCCGTTCATGGCCGTCCTGATGGGGCTCTCGCTGGTCACCGTCGCCGAGGCGGCCCGCGTGCTGCGCCGGGCGCCGCACAAGCTCGGCAGGTTCTGCCTGCTGCTCGGCGGCGGGCAGGCCGTCGCTGCGCTGCTGTGGGGCGGCGCGCTGCTCCTGGTCCCGGACCGGGCGGGCGAGTTGCTGCTCGGCGACGTGTGGAACGCCGCCTCGCAGCTCATCGTGCCGGTCACCCTCGGCGTCGCGGGCGCGGGGCTCGGCACCGGCGCCGCCGCCGGACTGCGCGCGCTCGGCGCGGCCCGGCTCAGCCTGCGCTCCCAACTGTTCGCCTCCGCCTGCTACGTCGGCGGCGGGCTCGGCGGCGCGGCCGCGGGCGGCACGGTCGGCTCCGCCTGGGGTGTCGCCGCCGCGACCGTCACCGGCTCCGCCGTGTGGTGGCTGCACCTGCGGCACGCCTTGCGCGAGCACCACCACAACCCCACACCCGAAGCGAGGAGCACATGACCGCCCACCCCCGACTGAGTATCGGCCTGCCCGTCTACAACGGCGAGGAGTACCTGGCCGAGTCCCTCGACGCGCTGCTCGGCCAGACCTACGAGGACTTCGAGCTGGTCATCACCGACAACGCCTCGACCGACGGGACCGAGGCGATCTGCCGCCGGTACACGGAGCAGGACGCGCGCATCCGCTACATCCGGCTGCCCCGCAACATCGGCGCCGCGCCGAACCACAACTACGTGTTCACCCAGTGCCACGGCGAACTCTTCAAATGGGCATCGCACGACGACCTGTACGCCCGCGACCTGCTGCGCCGCTGCGTCCTGGCGCTCGACGAGCACCCCGACGTCATCCTCGCGCACGCCGATCAGGCCGTCATCGACGAGGACGGCAAGGTCAAGGTCCCCTACGCGTACACGCTCAACACCGACTCGCCGCGCGCGCCCGAACGCTTCCGCAGCATGCTGTTCGAGCCCGGCGGCGACGACTTCTACGGCGTCATCCGGGCCGATGTACTGCGCAAGGTGAAGCCGCACGACAGCTACCACCACGCCGACCGCACCTTCGTCGCCGAGATCGGCCTGCACGGCCCCTTCTACCAGGTCCCCGAGCTGCTGTACTTCCGCCGCGACCACCCCACCCGCGCCGAACGGGCCAACCCCGCCAAGCGCTCCCGCAGCGTCAACCTCGACCCGCGCAGGGCCGGACCACTGCACCCCACCCCCCGGCTGCTCGCCGAGTACGTCCTGGGCTTCGTCTCCGCGATCCGGCGGGCGCCGCTCTCCTCGGCCGAACGGGCGGAGTGCTACCGGCACTTGGCGGCCTGGGCGACCAGCCGCGCCAGGCCGGGCGCGGGGGAGCGGGTCGAGGACCGGGCGCCGGTCGACCCCTCCCAGCTCGACGTCTCCGTCGACGACCTCGTCGCGGGCCGGACGGGGAAGCAGCCATGACCCCCGTACGCGTCGGGGTGTTCGGCCTGCTCGGCTCCGGCAACCTCGGCAACGACGGCTCACTGGAGGCCGTCCTCGGCTACCTCCGCGCCGAGCATCCGGACGCGCCCGTGGACGCGCTGTGCGGCGGACCCGACGTCGTCACCGCCCGGTACGGGATCCCCGCGACGCGGCTGCACTGGAACCGCGGCGAGTACCGGACCGCGTCGCGCGCGGGCGCGGCGGCCACCAAGGGCCTCGGCAAACTCGTCGACATCGTCCGCACCGCCGCCTGGGTGCGCCGGCACGACGTGGTGATCGTGCCGGGCATGGGCGTCCTGGAGGCCACGCTGCCGCTGCGGCCGTGGGGCTTCCCATACTCGCTGTTCCTGCTCTGCGCGAGCGGCCGACTGTTCGGCACGAAGGTCGCGCTGGTCAGCGTCGGCGCCGCCGAGATCAAGGTCCGGCCGACCCGGGCCCTGGTCCGCTGGTCGGCGCGGCTCGCCGCCTACCGCTCGTACCGCGACGCCGGGTCCCGCGACGCGATGCGGGCGATGGGCGTGAACACCGCGCGCGACGCGGTCTACCCGGACCTCGCGTTCGCCCTGCCGACACCCGCGGCGACGGCGGCCGAGGGCACGGTCTGCGTCGGCGGCATGGACTTCCACGGCGGCAACGACGACCGTGCGCGGGCCGAGGAGATCCACCGGCGCTACCTCGACGGGACGACCCGGATCGTCCGGGCACTCGTCGAGGACGGCAGGCGGGTCAGGCTGCTCATCGGGGACGACTGCGACGCGTCGGTGGTCGAAGCGATCCTCGCCGCGGTCGAATCGCCGCTGGTCACCGCCGCCGAGACGGCCTCCCTCGCCGACCTGATGAAGGAGACGGCGGCCGCCGACACCGTCATCGCGACCCGCTACCACAACCTGATCTGCGCCCTGAAGTCCGGCACACCCACCCTCGCCCTCACCTACGCGGCGAAGAGCGACGCGCTCATGGAGCGGATGGGCCTCGGGGCCTACTGCCACCCGGCGCGCGAGGTCGACGCCGACCGACTCCTCGAACAATTCCGGGAGTTGGAGAAGCACGCCGCGGAACTGCGAAAGACGCTCGCGGAACGCAATGAGGCCGCAGCACAACAACTCACCCACCAGTTCAACGCGTTGACCGCCACCCTGTTCCCGGCCACCGGCCCGGAACGTGCACCTCGGGGGAATCGATGAAACTGACCGAAGTCCCGGAGATCGCCGGGGCGTTCCTGCTCGAACCCACGCCGCACGCCGACGAACGCGGCTTCTTCTGCCGCACCTTCGACGCCGACGTACTCCGCTCGGTCGGCCTCGACCCGCATGCCTTCATCCAGGACAGCGTGTCCCGTTCGGTCCGCGGCGTACTGCGCGGCATGCACCTGCGCGCCGGCGACGGCGAGGCCAAGTTGGTGCGCTGCTCGTACGGGAAGATCTTCGACGTCGTCGTGGACCTGCGGCCGGACTCGTCGACGTACCGCAACCGCGCCACGTTCGAGCTGTCCGGCGACACACAGGTGACGCTCTACATCCCGGCGGGGTGTGCGCACGGATTCCAGGCGCTGACCGAGACCGCCGACACCTCGTACCGCATCGACCGCCCGCACGACCCGACCGAGGACGTGACGATCGCCTTCGACGACCCGGAGCTCGCCATTCCGTGGCCGCTGCCGGTCACCTCGATGTCCAAGCGGGACCGGGAGGCGCCGAGCCTCGCCGACGTCCTCAAGCGGAAGGGGAGTTGAGGCCGGCGTGCCCACCGAGAACAACGCAACCATGTCCAACACGCCTGACAGCGAAGAGTTCCAACTGCCCCGGTCGCGCTCGGCGAACGAGCGGCTGCACGCCATGATCCCCGGCGGCGCGCACACTTATGCCAAGGGTGACGACCAGTACCCCGAGCACCTCGCCCCGGTCATCAGCCACGGACGCGGCGCCCATGTGTGGGACATCGACGGCAACCGCTACATCGAATACGGTTCCGGCCTCCGCTCGGTCAGCCTCGGCCACGCCCACCCGCGCGTGAACGAGGCGGTGCGGCGCGAGATCGACCGCGGCAGCAACTTCGTGCGGCCGTCCATCGTGGAGGTCCAGGCCGCCGAGCGCTTCCTGGCGACCGTGCCGACCGCCGACATGGTGAAGTTCGCGAAGAACGGCTCCGACGTCACCACCGCCGCGGTGCGCCTGGCGCGCGCCGTCACGGGGCGCGGGCGGGTCGCCATCTGCGCCGACCACCCGTTCTTCTCCACCGACGACTGGTTCATCGGCACCACACCCATGCCGGCGGGCATCCCGGCGTCGACGACCGACCTCACCGTGTCCTTCCCGTACGGGGACCTCGCCGCCACGGAGGCACTCCTCACCCGGTACGCGGACGACGTCGCCTGCCTGATCCTCGAACCCGCCGCCCACCGCGAACCTCCGCCCGGCTACCTCGAAGGGCTGCGCGACCTCGCGGACCGGCACGGCTGCGTACTGATCTTCGACGAGATGATCACCGGTCTGCGCTGGTCGGAGGCGGGCGCCCAGGGCCTGTACGGCGTCGTGCCCGACCTCTCCACGTTCGGCAAGGCACTGGGCAACGGGTTCGCCGTCTCGGCGCTGGCCGGGCGCCGGGAGCTGATGGAGTACGGCGGGCTGCGCCACTCCGGAGAGCGGGTCTTCCTGCTCTCCACGACACACGGCGCGGAGACCCACTGCTTGGCGGCGGCGATGGCTGTCCAGAGCACCTACGTGGAGGAGGGCATCTCCGCGCGCCTGCACACCCTGGGCGAGCGGCTGGCCGCAGGGGTGCGCGAGGCGGCGTCGAGCATGGGCGTCGGCGAACATGTCCTCGTCCGCGGCCGGGCCAGCAACCTGGTCTTCGCCACGCTCGACGAGAACGGGCAGCCTTCGCAGGAGTACCGGACCCTGTTCCTGCGCCGACTGCTGATGGGCGGCGTCCTCGCCCCGTCGTTCGTGGTGAGCAGCGCACTCGGCGACGGCGACATCGACCGCACCGTCGACGTGGTGGCCGAGGCGTGCGCGGTCTACCGGAAGGCGGTCGACGCCGGTGACCCGACACCGTGGCTGGCCGGTCGGCCGGTGAAGCCGGTGTTCCGCCGCCTGGTGTGACCGATTGGTGTGATGTCAGCGGCGAGCTGGTCGGCCGGCGTCCGCCACGCGGTCGACCAGCCACGCGGTCGCGGGCACCACCGCGAGCGCGGTGCACCAGCCGCCGACCGCGTCCGTCGGATAGTGCGCGCTCAGCGCGACCTCCGCCCACCCCATGACGGCGCCGGCGGCCAGCCCCGCACCGAACACGAGCGCCGCACCGGCCGCTCTGCCGAGCCCGAGCCGCCCGACCGCGACCAGCGCCACCACCAGGGCGAGCGCGGTGAGGAAGGCCGTGTGCCCGCTCGGATAGGACAGGTTCCCCGGACCGTGGATGGTGCGCCCCACCACGGACTTGATGACCGTCCCCGTCCCCACGGTCAGCGCGACGGCTGCCACCATCAGCACGGCCGCGCGCGGACGGCGCAGTAGCAGACACCACACCACGGCGGCGGCGACCAGCACCGCCGCGCCGACGGGTTCCCCCAGGAAGTCGACGGCCAGGGCGACGCCCCGCCACGGCGGCTGGACACTGTCGTCCGTCGGCAGCACGAACCACCGGTCCACCCGGCCGGACGCGCTGTGCCCCGCGTACATGACCCCGATGGTGACGACCACGAGCGCGGAGAGCGCCGCGACCAGCCCGAGCCAGGCGCGCAGCGCGCCGGGCAGCACCTCAGGAGGCTCGGGAGTGGTCCCGCCACGATGGCCACGCCCCGGCCCCGCTTCAGTCAGGTGATCCACCGCGATCCCCCCGTCGTGTCCCACCCACCTTTCGGCGACCCTATCCGCAAGGTGCACACTGCACCTCTTCAACTCGGCAAGTAGGTACCGGAGTTGAACCGGGGGAGTGTAGATGCGTCAGCGGGTGAGGTGAAGCCCGCCATGCGTTCCGTGCTAGCGTTGAGCGTTTGCAGCGCAGCTGTGCCGGTGTCCCGATGGGCGCCGCCGCTCGGCCGCCGCGACCCCGCCGCGCCTTCCTCGGTACGGTCCCACCCTTCGCCAGGAAGGCTCTCTGTGAGCGAATCAGCACGTGCCGACGGTGCCCGGCAGCAGGACGACGCGCCGGGTACCGCCCCCGTGACGTCCTTCGCGGACCTCGATCTGCCGGCCGCGGTGCTGCGCACGCTCGCCGAGCACGGTGTGACGAAGCCCTTCCCCATCCAGGCCGCGGCACTGCCGAACGCGCTCGCGGGGCGGGACGTCCTCGGCCGGGGCCGCACCGGCTCCGGCAAGACCCTCGCCTTCGGCCTGGCACTGCTCTCCCGGATCGCCGGGCGGCGCGCACAGCCCAAGGAGCCCCTCGCCCTCGTGCTGGTGCCCACCCGGGAGCTGGCGCAGCAGGTCAGCGAGGCGCTCACGCCGTACGCCGAGGCGCTGCGGCTGCGGCTCGCGACCGTGGTGGGCGGCGTGTCCATCGGTCGGCAGTCCGCCGCGCTGCGGGACGGCGCCGAGGTCGTCGTCGCCACGCCCGGCCGGCTGCACGACCTGATCGAACGCAAGGGCTGCCGCCTCGGCCGGGTCGCCATCACGGTCTTGGACGAGGCCGACCAGATGTGCGACATGGGCTTTCTGCCGCAGGTCACCGAAATCCTTGACCTTGTGCGACCCGACGGGCAGCGGATGCTGTTCTCCGCCACCCTCGACGGCGACGTCGACCAGCTGGTGCGGCGCTACCTGCGCGACCCGGCCGAGCACTCCGTGGACCCCGCCTCCAGCGCGGTCACCACGATCGAGCACCACCTCCTCGTCGTGCACGGCCCGGACCGGTGGTCCGTCGCCACCGAGATCGCCGCCCGCGACGGCCGCGTCCTGCTGTTCCTCGACACCAAGCACGGCGTCGACCAGCTCACCAAGCATCTGCGGGCCAGCGGAGTGGCCGCCGCCGCCCTGCACAGCGGCAAGGCCCAGCCGCAGCGCACCCGGACCCTGGCCCAGTTCAAGAAGGGCGAGATCACCGCGCTGGTGGCGACGAACGTCGCCGCACGCGGCCTGGACATCGACGACCTCGACCTCGTGGTCAACGTCGACCCGGCGACCGAGCCCAAGGACTACCTCCATCGCGCCGGACGCACCGCCCGCGCCGGCCGCTCCGGCACCGTCGTTTCGCTGGTCCTGTCGGGCCAGCGCCGCGAGACGAGCCAGGTCATGGCGGACGCCGACGTCCGCGCGAAGGTCACCAAGGTGCGGTCCGGCGAGGCGGAGCTGAGCCGCATCACCGGCGCCAAGGCCCCCTCCGGCAGGCCCCTCGACGGCGGCCCCGCCCAGCGCCCCAAGAACCAGAACGCCCCGTTCCGCGGCCTGGGCAGCACCAAGGACCCGAAGAGCGGCTCCACCACCGCCTCCGGCTCGGGCTCCGGCTCGGGCGGCCGGGGCTCCCGCAAGACCAACGAGGCCCGCAAGCTCGCGGAGGCCCGGAAGGCGGCGCGGGTCAGGCGCGGCGGCTGAGACCCGGCGACGCGCGTAGGCGACTCAGCCGCGCGCGGGAAGCGTGATCCCGTAGGCCCGCATCTTCCGGTAGATCGTCGTACGGGAGATGCCGAGCCGCTGCGCCGCCAGCAACTTGTTGCCGTCCGCCGCCAGCAGGGCCTGGACCAGGGTGTCGCGCTCGGAGGCCTCCCAGGCGCTGAGCGACCGGCCGCCCGCGCTGTGCAGGGACGGCGGCAGGTCGCCGAGTTCGATCCGGTACGTACGGCGGCCCGACGCGGCCTCCCGCAGGGTGGCGTCCAGCTGGCGGATGTTGCCGGGCCAGTCGTGCCGGCGCAGCAGCGGCAGCACCTCCGGTGCGCACTCGACGTCCGCGCCGACGCGCCGCAGCAGACAGTCCGCCAGGGCGGGAAGATCCGCGAGGCGGTGCCGCAGAGCGGGAACGGCCGCCGCCTCGACGAAACAGCGCCTCAGTGGCTCGGGTACGCCTTGGGCCTGGCGCAGCGTGCCCACGATCCAGGTGCCCTGCGCAGCCGCTGCCTCCAGCGCCTGGGCGACGGCGGCTCCCTGCTCGGGGGCCACGGCGTCCACGTTCCGCAGGACCAGGGCGCGGCCCGCCTCAGCGGGTGCCTCGCGCAGTGCGGTGGGCAGTACGCCCCCGGCTGCCTCGGCATCCACGACGACGGGGGCCGATGCCGCCCCGGTCAGCGCGTGCGCGGCACCGACCAGCGCCGACTTGCCCGTTCCGGCCTCGCCGTGGAGCAGGAGCGGTGTCCGCTCGCGGGCGCAGCGGCTCGCCGTGCGGGAGACGGTGTTCCACGCCGGGTCCGTCCCCGCCAGGCCCGGCAGCGGCCACGGCCTGCTCGCGTCCTGCTCCGTCCGCGTACGGGAGCCGGAACGGGGCGGGTGCCCGCCCGAGGGGAGCTCCGCGAAGGCCAACTCCAGTAGATACCCGGCGGCGCCCGCCGAGCTGTCGACCTGGCGGCAGCGCATCAGGACGGTCTCCCCGCCTGTGAGTTGCACCTGCGTGCGGGCGCGCGGCGCGTGCCCCAGCTCGGCGGCGGCCTCGTGCAGCAGCCGGTGGTCGTCGCCCGTGAGGCGGGCGGAGGCCGCGGAGTTGGCGAGCACGAGATCCTGGCCGAGACAGAGCACCGGCCGGTCACCGTAGTGGCTCACCTGCTGGAACGCCTCCAGCAGAGCACGCTGGTGCGAGCTGCTGAACTCGTACATGACGCGCTCGATGTCACCGGCGGCCTCCTGCACCAGGGCCGCCATGAGCATGCGCGCCGGGCCGTTCCAGCACGTCAGGTTCATGGCTCCCTCGACCCGTCCGGTGACCGAGTTGCGGATCGGGGCGGCGGCGCAGGAGACGCCCTGGAGGCGCTCGTTGAAGTGTTCGGTACCGAGGACCACGTTGGGCCTGCGCTCCTCCAGGGCGACCCCGATGCCGTTCGTACCGACGAACTGTTCGGCGTAGTTGAAGCCGGGGGCCAGATGAACCCGGTCCAGGTGCGTCGAGAGCCGCTTCTCCCCGACGCGACGGTCCCGAACCCAGCCCTTGCGGTCCGTCACGATCACCGAGGCGTCCGAACCCGCCAGCGCCTGCTCCAGCCGATCGAGGACGGGCGCGGCGGCGCGGACCAGCCGGCTCTCCCGGTCGTAGTCCGGCTGGTAGGGGACGACCACCTCGTCCGTGCCGACCCCCAGGTACTTGGACCGCTGCCAGGAATTGCGGATGCCCTCGGGCACGATCTGCGCAGGCGGCTCCGCATGCGTGAGGAACTGCAGGCGCGCTCGCGCGATGGTCTGGTCCCGCTCCGTGCTGTCACTGAGCATGGCGTCTCCGATGGGCGTGTTTCCGCCATATTACGGAGGTGTTTGTACCCGACAACAGGCTGTTCGCCAAGAGTCCTTGTGCGTTTTCCGTGCACGGGTGCAGGAGTGGCGCCCGGTGTGTTCCACATTGAAAAACTCGACGGAGCCCCCGGCCTCCACGCTGATGGTCGGCGCCGCACAACGGGTGCGGCCGCCCAGCGTCGAGCACAGGAGCCCGCTATGACTTCCGCCGACAACGCACCCCGCACCGCGATCGTCACCGGCGCCGCCCGCGGCATCGGCCGCGCCATCGCAGAGCGACTGGCCCAGGACGGACTCGATGTTGCCGTCGCCGACCTCCCCGGCATGAGCGAGGAACTCGGCGAAGTGGCCGCCGGCATCGAGAAGACCGGCCGCCGGTCCCTCGCCGTGCACGCCGACGTGTCCAGCAAGGAGCAGACCGACGCACTCGTCGAGGAGGTCGCGGGACACTTCGGCAAGGTCGACGTCTACGTCGCCAACGCCGGTATCGCCAGGGTCACTCCACTCCTCGACACCGGCATCGACGAGTTCGAGCAGATCATGGCCGTGAACCTGCGCGGCGTCTTCCTCTCCTACCAGGCCGCGGCCCGGCAGATGATCGCCCAGGGCGGCGGCGGAAAGATCATCGGCGCGGCCTCCATCGTCGCCTACCGCCCGTTCGCGCTGCTCGGCACCTACTCGGCGTCCAAGTGGGGCGTACGCGGACTGACCCAGGCCGCCGCCATGGAGTGGGCGCAGCACGGCATCACCGTCAACGCGTACTGCCCGGGCATCGTCGGCACCGACATGTGGGACCTCATCGACGAGCGCCTCGCGCAGGAGGAGGGCCTGCAGAAGGGCAAGGCCATCAAGAAGTACGCGGAGGCGATCGCGCTCGGCCGCGTCGAGGAGCCCACGGACGTCGCGTCCTTCGTCTCGTACCTGGCCTCGCGCGACTCGGACTACATGACGGGCCAGTCCGTCATGATCGACGGCGGCATCCAGTTCTCCTGACGCACACCAAGGAACCAACCAAGGAACCGAGGACCTGAGGAGACAGATGTATTCCAAGGATGGCGAGAACTACTTCATCGTCGACGCGCACATCGCGCTCTGGGACGCGCGCCCCGAGAACCAACTCAACATCCACGGCAAGCAGTTCATCGACTGCTTCTACGACTACCACCGCAACCTCAGCCCCGAGTCCGAGCTGTGGCCGTACGAGGAGTACCTCTACCAGGGCGGCGAACGCCTGATGAAGGACCTCTTCACCGACGGGTACGTCGACCACGCCATCTTCCAGCCCGCACGCCTCGGCGCCTTCTACCGGAACGGCTTCGGGCAGACGGAGGAGGCCTTCGCGCTCGCCCAGCAGCACCCCGACAAGCTGACGTACAACCACTCCTGGGACCCCCGGTACGAGCAGAAGGGGCTCGACCAACTGCGGCGTGACGCCGAGCGGTTCCAGCTCAAGGGCGTCAAGCTGTACACCGCCGAGTGGAAGGGCGACAGCCGCGGCTACAAGCTCGACGACCCGTGGACGTACCGCTATCTCGAGGTGTGCCAGGAACTCGGGATCAACAACGTGCACGTCCACAAGGGGCCGACGATCCGTCCGCTCGACCGGGACGCCTTCGACGTGGCGGACGTCGACAAGGTGGCGACGCAGTTCCCCGAGATGAACTTCGTCGTCGAGCACTGCGGACTGCCCCGCCTCGAGGACTTCTGCTGGATCGCCACGCAGGAACCCAACGTGCACGCGGGCCTCGCCGTCGCGATCCCCTTCATCCACACCAGGCCGCGGTACTTCGCGCAGATCATCGGCGAACTGCTCTACTGGCTGGACGAGGACCGTATCCAGTTCTCCAGCGACTACGCGCTCTGGACACCGCGCTGGCTGATCGAGCGGTTCGTCGACTTCCAGATCCCCGAAGACATGACGCCCGAGTACGCGCCGATCACCCTGGCGCAGAAGAAGAAGATCCTCGGCCTCAACGCGGCGGCCATGTACGACATCGAGGTCCCGGCCGGCCTCGGCGTCGGCGCACCGGCGGTGGCCTGACATGCGCCCCGACGAACGGGAACGGTCCGCCCGCGCCGCGCTCGACACCGTCCTCGACCCGGAGTTGGACGAGCCGATCACCGACCTGGGCTTCGTACGCTCCGTGACGGTGACCCCCGACAGGGCGCTCACCGTCCGCCTCCGGCTCCCCACCTCGTTCTGCTCGCCCAACTTTGCGTACCTCATGGCCTCGGACTCCAAGGACGCGCTCAGCGCGCTGCCCTGGACGCGCGATGTCGTGGTGCTGCTCGACGACCACCACGACTCGGACCTCATCAACCAGGGGCTCGCCGCGGACGCGGGCTACCGCGGCACGTTCGGCGCCGAGGCCGAGAAGGACCTCGAAGCGCTGCGCCTCACGTTCCGCCGCAAGGCCCATGTCGCGGCGATGGAGCGGGCGTTGACTCTCCTGCTCCGCGAGAACCCCGACCTCGCCGAGGAGGACCTCCACGACGTGGTCATCGGAGACCTCCCCGACGCGGCGGCCTCCGGTGCGCTGCTGCGGCGACGCGAGGCGCTCGGCCTCGGCGTGGCACCGTCGGACCCGGTCCTGGTGGACGAGGAAGGTCGACGCTTCCCGCCGGGCGAGATCCCGCTCCGGCTGCGCTTCGCCCGCGCGGTCCGGGTGTCGATCGAGGGCAACGCGCACTTCTGCCGGGGGCTGCTGCGCACCCGCTACCCGCAGTCCGCGGCCGACCAATCGAAGGAGAAGGTCTCATGAAGGCAGTCCAGGTCGTGGGCTACGGCAAGAACCTCGAGATGGCCGAGGTACCGACTCCCGAGGTCACCGGCCCGTTCGACGTCATCGTCAGGATCGGCGGCGCCGGCGTGTGCCGCACCGACATCCACATCCTGGAAGGGCAGTGGGCGCAGAAGTCCGGCGTGACACTGCCCTACACGATCGGCCACGAGAACGCCGGCTGGGTGCACGCCGTCGGCAGCGCCGTCACCAACGTCGCCGAGGGCGACAAGGTCATCGTGCACCCGCTGATCACCTGCGGGCTCTGCCGGGCCTGCCGGGCGGGCGACGACGTCCACTGCGAGAACAACCAGTTCCCCGGCATCGACACGGCCGGGGGCTACGCCGAGTACCTGAAGACCTCCGCGCGCAGCGTGGTGCGGATCGACGACTCCCTCGAACCGGCCGACGTCGCGGCGCTCGCCGACGCGGGCCTCACGGCGTACCACGCCGCGGCCAAGGCGGCCCGCACGCTGCGGCCGGGGGACCGCTGCGTCGTGATCGGCGCGGGCGGGCTCGGCCACATCGGCGTACAGGTCCTCAAGGCCCTCACCGCGGCCGAGCTCCTCGTCGTCGACCGCAACCCCGACGCGGTGGCCCTGGCCACGTCCATCGGGGCCGACCACGGCATCGTCGCCGACGGGGGCCACGTCGACCGGGTGCGCGAACTGACCGGCGGACAAGGGGCGGAGGCGGTCATCGACTTTGTGGGCGAGGGCGGCGCCACCAAGGACGGCGTCGCCATGCTGCGCCCGGCGGGCGACTACCACGTGGTCGGCTACGGCGAGAACATCGACGTGCCGACCATCGACATCATCTCCGCCGAGATCAACTTCATCGGCAACCTGGTCGGCTCGTACAACGACCTGTGCGAACTGATGGTCCTGGCCGCACAGGGCCGCGTCCGCCTGCACACCGCGAAGTACCCGCTCGACCGCTTCCAGGACGCGCTGGACGACCTGGAGAGCGGGCGGATCCGAGGCAGGGCGATCCTGACGCCGTGACCGCTCCCGACGGCTGGGGTGCCTGCCTACGACGCGGCGACGGCAGGCACCCTCTCCAGCGCCGGCCGCTCGACCTCCGTCAGGAAGTCGAGCGCGTCGATCGGCTGGTCGGTGAAGTAGTCGGCGATGAGCCGGGAGAACTCCTTGCCCCGTTCGAGGTTGGGCAGATGGTCGGCCTCCCGGATCAGGGAGAATTGCCCCTGCTGAATCGTTGCGGCGACTTCGCGTACGCGGTCCGGAGTGGAGAACTCGTCGAACTCACCCGTGAAGCACAGGGTCGGCACGTCGGGGATTCCACCGGGCGGAAGACCGGGAGTGGCGAGGACGCGCTCCAGGATGGCGATGTGCCGTGGCACATCGGCGTCGGTGATGGCGCTCATCGTGCAGGCCAGCAGCCGGGCCGTCACGGCGCGCTTGCGGACGGGCCGGTCCGGGTGTGCCATGAGCGCCTCGACGGTCACCCGGCCGTAGGCGCTGGACACGTCCCCGGCAGCGAGGCTGTCGACCATGGCCCGAAGCGCTGTCCGGCACTCCGCCGGATACTCCATGGAAGCCCCGGCCAGCATCAGCCGCTCGACCCGCTCGGGACGCTGCTGGACCAGCCGGTACGCGATGGGCACGCCGTAGGACGCGGCGAACAGATTGACGGGCCCCAACTCCAGCTGTTCGAGCAGATCACCCAGTACCGCGGCGAGGAAATCGAACCCGTACTCCGCCGGCAGATCGTCGGCCTTGCCCGACCCGGGGAGGTCGACAGTGATGACCGTCGCGATCTCCGTCCACGGTTTCTCCAGGCGCCGGAAGGCGTACATGTCCTGGAAGGAGCCGCCCAGCAGAACGATGGGCTCTGTCCGAGGAGCGGGGTTCTCGACGATGCGGCAGTCATAGTCGAACCCTTTGAAATGCAGCCGACGCACGATTTCCTCAGGCATGAGCAGGTGACTCCTTGTAGCAGCGGACAATGGTCACCAAGCCCAACGAACATCAGCTGATGGGGTAATGGATCAGGCCTTGCTCCACCCGGCCGTGCTGGAATACGAGTCGAGGAGGTCCACCACGAAGACGAGCGTCGAGCTCGCCGGGATCAACGGTGACGGCGACTGCTTGCCGTAGCCGAGACGAGGGGGAACAACGATCTCGCGTCGACCGCCGACCTTCATCCCCTTCACCCCTCGGTCCCAGCCCTTGATGACCCTGCCACTGCCCAGCGCGAACTTGAACGGCTGCCCCCGGTCCCAGGAGGCATCGAACTCCTTCCCGGACTCGAAGGTCACCCCGACGTAGTGGACTCTGACCACCATGCCCGGCTTCACCTCGGCCCCGTCCCCGACGACCAGGTCCCGGATGGTCAACTCGGTAGGCGCGGCACCCTCCGGAACGTCGACCTCGGGCTTCGTCAGTTCACTCATTGCACCCTCTTCACTTTCCGCGGAATACCCTTCGTGCACATCGTGGCAGGGTCGGGGGCCTCCCGGTCGCGCCCGCCGTGCTGGCAGACTAGGGCGGATGAGCAGCAACGACATCAGCGCCCGGGTGGGCGGCCCCCATGGCGCCGCAGTGGTGAACTCCGCGAAGGAGGACGGGCGGGTCGAGCGGGGCAACCGCACCCGGCGCCTCGTGCTGCGCCGGACCGTCGACATCGCCTCCGTCGAGGGACTCGAAGCCCTGTCGGTGGGACGGCTTGCGACCGAGCTCGGGCTGAGCAAGAGCGGGGTGTTCGCGCTGTTCGGCTCCAAGGAGGAGCTGCAACTGGCCACGGTCCGGGCCGCGTCGAAGATCTTCGTCGACGAGGTCCTCGAGCCGGTGGACGGCATCCCCGCCGGAGTGACCAGCCTCGCGCGCCTCTGCGAGAGCTGGCTCGGCTATTCGCAGCGCCGCGTGTTTCCCGGGGGCTGCTTCTTCTCTGCGGTGATGGCCGAGTTCGACGCCCGGCAGGGCCCGGTGCACGATGCGCTCGTGCAGTCGCTGGCGACGTGGATGGCGTACGTGGAGGGATGCGCGGTGGACGCGCGGGCAGCCGGTGAACTCCGCGACGACACCGATACGGCGCAGCTGGCCTTCGAGCTGGTGGCGTTGATGGAGACGGCCAACGCGCACTCGCTCCTGACCGCGGAGACACTGCCGTACGACCGGGCGCGGACGGGCATCACCTCCAGGCTGCGTGCGACGGCGACGGATTCCGCGCTGGTGCCCCAAATCTCCTGAGGTGCAAGGCCGTTCATCTTCGCTCACGCGGCAAAAGTAGTAGCACGACCGGTCGTGTAGTTTTATGCTCGGCGTCATGACACCTCGACCCGTGACCTCCCGGCTGCTGCGCACCCGCTGGCGCTCCGGACCCGTACCGCTGACCCTGTGCCCCGTCGTCGTGAGCGTCACCGACTTCACCGCGACGAGCCATCCGCAGGCGGGCGCGATCGCCCTCGCGGGCCTGCGCCTTCGCCGCACCTGGCCCCGGACACCGGGCGCGCTCGGCATGTGGCTGTGGGCCGAGGTGGCAAGCCGACGCTCGGGCTCGGTGAGCGTGTGGCGCGACGAGCGCGCGCTCAACGAGTTCGTGGGCCGCCCCGACCACATCGCGGTCGTCAGGGCCCACCGGGGGCGCGGCACGATGCGCGCAGCCGCCTGGGAGGCCGAGGACTTCGATCCGTACGCCGTGTGGAGCCGGGCCCGCGCCCTGCTCACCGGCACGACTTCCTGGCCGCAGGACTTCGTTCGCCTGGAGGACGCGTGACGAACTTCGTGGAGCTGGACCGCATCGCCGCGCTGGAGACGTTACGTCTCGTACGCGGCGCGGCAGCCGCCGCCGACGACGGAAAGGAGACCTGGGGCCGGCCGACCCCCTGCGCCGACTGGACCCTGCTCGATCTCCTCGGTCACATGACGGCGCAGAACCACGGCTTCGCGGCGGCCGCACGAGGAGAGGGCGGGCTGCCCGCACACTGGCGGGTGCCGGACATCGCCGCCGACCCGGCGCGCGCTTATGCGGAGTCCGTGGCCGCGCTCATCGTGCCGTTCGCCGAAGCGGGCGGCGGTGAGCGGGAGTTCGTACTGCCCGAACTGGGCCGCGCGCTTCCCGGCCGGGTGGCCGTGTCATTCCACTTCCTCGACCTCGCGGTGCATGCCTGGGACCTCGCCCGCACCCTCGCACTGGAGGTTCAACTCCCGCACAGCATCTGGGAGTCGGCCCTGCGACTGGCACGCCGCGTGCCGACCGACGAGCAGACACGCGGGCCCGACGCCTTCTTCGCCCCGGCCCGGCCGACGTCCGCGCAGTCGACACCCCTGACGGAGACCTTGACCCTTCTCGGCCGGAGCCCCCACTGGGCCCCCGAACCATCGGACAACTAGCCGGGCTCAGAGATGGCCGTCCAGAACCTTCCGTACCTCGGCGGTGGTCGTGGGCCCCGTGCCGTGCGCCACCGCCTCTCCCTCCTTCAGCAGGACGTAGGACGGTGCTCCGGTGATCCCGTATCGCTCGGTCGCGGCCGGACAGCGCGTGATGTCGGTACGGACGGCTGTCAGGCGGCCCGCGTAGTCGTCGGCGATGCCACCCACGACGAGGTCCATCACCCGGCAGGGCTCGATGGCCTTGGGCCATGTCCCGGTGAAGTACGCGAGGACCGGAACTCCGCTCATTTTGAGGATGAAGTCGAACTCCGCGTCCTCACGGGGCCGGTGAACCCGCTGCGCCATGGAAGCTCCTAGCCTTACGTTCCGTCATTCCATCTCCATCATCCCGCGCACGGTCGACGTCCGCGTCAGCCGCCCCGAAGAGCGACCGCCAGCGTCAGTTCGAGGGCCCGGTTCGGCGATGCGAGGTCCGGAAAGAGCTCCCGCAACTGCGACATCCGGTACCGGACCGTCTGGGGATGGACGAACAACGCCGCCGCCACCTCGTCCCGCCTGCCCTGGTGCAGCAGCCACGCCCGCAACGTCTCCTCAAGGCGCCGCGCGGTCGCGACAGGCAAGGCCCGCAACGGTGCGAGGGCTCGGGCCCGCAGGTCTGCGAACGCGTCCATGTCGGCGCTCAGCACCAGCTCGGGCAGGTGGTCCTCGGTGTCGCGGATGCCAGCGGAGAGGGAGCGCGCGCGGACGACCCGTGCGTACGAGGCGGACGCGCGAGCCCATGGCCGGGCCGGGCCGACCACGGCGGTGCGGTCGGACAGCTGCCGCAAGAGACGTGATCGGTCGGCATCGGGGACGAGCAACACACCGGTGGCGTCCGGCAGATCGTCGAGGACGAGGGTGCTCGGGTCGAGCGTGCGGTAGGCGGGCCGGGCCTGGGCGGCGGGGAGCAGGACCGCGGTCAGCGAATCCGGAGGCTGCCACCCGGCCCGTTGTGCGGAGGCAAGCAGCACGTCCGGGCCCGCGCCGGCGAGGAGGTCGCGGGCCAGGTGTTCGAGGTGAAGCTCGTGGGCCCTGCCCCGGGCGGCCAGTTCGTCGGCGTGGCCCGCGGCGCTCGCGGCGGAGAGCTCGTCGATGTAGGCGAAGGTCAGCTCGGCGAACTTGGCGACCTCCGCGGCGGGCAGACCCGCGGGCACGGCACCCGCCGCCAGATATCGCCAGGCCACGCGGGCGCCGACCCGGTAGGCGCTGAGTAGGGCGTCCATCGAACGGCCGTCGCGCACCTCGCCGCGGCCCAGCTCGTAGGCCGCGTCACCACCGTCACCGCCCGTGGCATGACCACTCGCGAGGTCCAGGTAGTGCCCCAGGGCCGTGCGGACGGCCCGGCGGATGGTGGCGCCCATGCGGCCCGAAAGTGCGTTGGCGTAGGGAGGGACCTCGTCGATGATCGCCTGGACGACCTCGTCGGCGGTGGTCCTCAGCGTGGCCCGCAGCGCGGTGACCGTCGTCTTGTCCAGGGCCAGTTCGCTGGCCCTCTGGATGGCATGGCTCACGTTTTTGTTCCCTGCGAACAATTCACTCGACTGGATTTACGTCCTGCGGTCAGGACTTTACGCCTTGAGGCACAGCAAGCTGGTGCCATGACGAGTACAGCCCTCCGCAGCAGGGCGTGGAAACTGCTGGAGATGGTCACGACGCCACTGCTGCCGTCGGACTACCTCGACCTGGTCGGCCCGCTGCGTGCGGGCGCCGACCTGCGTGGGCGCATCGAGGCCGTGCACCCCGAGACGGGCGACGCCGCGACCGTCGTGATCAGACCTGGACGGGGCTGGCGCGGCCATACGGCCGGTCAGTACGTGCGCATCGGGGTCGACGTCGACGGGGTGCGCCTGTGGCGCGCCTACTCCATCACCTCACCCACGAACCGCCAGGACGGCCGCATCACGATCACCGTGAAGGCGATCCCGGACGGCAAGGTCAGCAACCACCTGGTCCGCAGGGCGCAACCGGGCACGCTGATCCAGCTCGACCAGCCGACCGGTGACTTCGTGCTGCCGCGGGCCAAGCCCGCCAAGGTGCTCTACCTGACGGCCGGCAGCGGCATCACGCCCGTGATGGGCATGCTGCGCGAGACCGCGTTCGACGACGTCGTCATGATCCACTGCGCGCCACAGCCGCAGGACGTGATCTTCCGCGACGAACTGCACGGCCTGGTCGCGGACAAGAAGCTGCGGCTCACCGAGGTGCACACCGACACCGACGGCATGCTCGACATCGCCCGTCTCGGCGAACTCGTGCCCGACTGGGCCGAGCGCGAGACCTGGGCCTGCGGGCCCGCGGGCCTGCTCGACGCCGCCGAGGAGCACTGGACCGAGCACGGCGCCCTGGAGCGCCTGCACACCGAACGCTTCCGCCCCAGCATCGTCGTCGCCGGTGACGGCGGCGAGGTCACGTTCAGCGCCACCGGCAAGACCGTCGACGCGGACGGCGCCACGCCGTTGCTGGACGTCGGCGAGGAGGCCGGCGTCCTCATGCCCTCCGGGTGCCGCATGGGCATCTGCTTCGGCTGCGTCACGCCTCTCAAGGCGGGCGCCGTCCGCGACCTGCGCACCGGCGAGATCACCGAGGCCGATCCCGGCGTCCTCATCCAGACCTGTGTGTCCGCCGCGGCGGGCCCCTGCGACATCGAACGGTAGGAGCACCGTGACCGCCATCGACCCCACCGCACATCTGACCTCGGAACAGATCGAAGAGCTCGGCCGCGAGCTGGACGCGATCCGCGACGAGGTGATCGCAGGACGCGGCGAGCAGGACGCCGCCTACATCCGCAAGGTCATCTCGGCACAGCGCAAGCTCGAACTGGTCAGCAGGGGCGTGCTGCTGTTCTCGATCTTCCCGCCCGCGTGGCTGCTCGGCACCGCAGGGCTCTCCGTGGCGAAGATCATGGACAACATGGAGATCGGCCACAACATCCTGCACGGCCAGTGGGACTGGATGCGGGACCCGAAGATCCACTCCACCACCTGGGAGTGGGACCACGTCTCGCCGTCGGATCAGTGGAAGCACTCGCACAACGAGCTGCACCACACGTACACCAACGTGATCGGCAAGGACAACGATCTCGGCTACGGCATCATGCGCGTCGACGAGGACCAGAAGTGGCACCCGTTCCACCTCGGCCAGCCGGTGTGGAACTTCATCAACGCCTGCTTCTTCGAGTACGGCATCGCGGCCTACGACCTGGAACTCGGCAAGAACCTCAGCAAGCACCGCCGCAAGAACCCGGAGTTCCGCGCGCGGGCCAGGGCCGTGGGCCGCAAGATCCGCAAGCAGGTGCTCAAGGACTACGTGATCCACCCGGCCCTGTCGGGTCCGTCATTCCTCCCCACGCTCGCCGCCACGTTCACCGCGAACCTGGTCCGCAACATCTGGTCCCACTCGGTGATCATGTGCGGGCACTTCCCCGAGGGCGTGCAGGTCTTCGAGCGCCGCTCGATCAAGGGCGAGACGCGCGGCCAGTGGTACCTGCGGCAGATGATGGGCTCGGCGAACATCAGCGGCAGCAAGGCCATGCACTTCATGAGCGGCAACCTGTCGCACCAGATCGAGCACCACCTGTTCCCGGACCTGCCGAGCAACCGGTACGCCGAAGTCGCGGTGAAGGTGCGCGCGTTGTTCGAGAAGTACGAGCTGGACTACGTCACCGGGCCGCTGCCCAAGCAGGTGTTCTCCGCCTGGCACAAGGTCTTCCGGCTCTCGCTGCCGAACAAGAAGCCCAAGGCCGAGGTCGAGGTCGAGGCGCCGGAGCGTGAGCGGGAGCTCGTCGCGGTCTGACTCCCGAGTACTGGCCGCCCAAGATCGGGAGAAGTTGGCGTGAATTGGACGCACATTACCTATCGGTATGCATCGACTTGATTGGCGATCAACAGTAGAACTCGTTCCCATTCCGTCGAGAGTGAGGAACGTGCAATGACCGACTCAACCCGGCCTGAAGTGGCCCGTAACGGGATCTCCCGCCGAGGCTTCATCGCAGGAACAAGTTCTCTTCTCGGCGCCGTGGCCCTCAGCGGTCACGCCGCCGCGGCCGACCGCTCCACCGGGGCGGCCGCCGCTCCCCTCGCCGACGGGGCACGCCTGCCCGCCCTCGTCATCGGTACCGGGTACGGCGGCTCCGTGGCCGCGCTCCGGCTCGCCGAGGCCGGCGTCGCCGTGCGGATGGTGGAGATGGGCATGGCCTGGGACACCCCGGGATCCGACGGCAAGATCTTCGCCAACACCACCACACCCGACAAGAGATCCTTCTGGCTGAGAACCAGAACCAAGCAGCCCCTGAGCAACTTCCTCGGCTTCCCGATCGACAAGGACATCCCGAAGTACACCGGGATCCTGGACGCCGAGGACTTCGCCGGTATCACCGTCTACCAGGGCCGCGGCGTCGGCGGTGGCTCGCTGGTCAACGGCGGCATGGCGGTGACGCCCAAGCGGGAGAACTTCGCGGCGATCCTGCCCTCCGTCGACGCGGGTGAGATGTACGGCACGTACTACCCGCGCGCCAACGCGGGGCTCGGCGTCGCCACCATCGACCCGGACTGGTTCGAGACCGCCGAGTGCTACCAGTACGCGCGCGTCGGCCGTAAGCACGCCCAGCGTTCGGGCTTCCCGTTCGTGTTCGTCCCTGACGTGTACGACTGGGACTACATGAAGAAGGAGGCCGCGGGGACGGTGCCGAAGTCGGCGCTCGCGGGGGAGATCCTCTACGGCAACAACTACGGCAAGAAGTCACTGCAGAAGACCTACCTCGCGCGGGCCGCGGCCACCGGGAAGGTCACCATCTCCCCGCTGCACAAGGTGACGTCGGTCGCCCCGGCCGCCAGCGGCGGCTACACCGTGCGCATGGACCAGCTGGACACCGCCGGCGCCGTCACGACCACCAAGGAAGTCACCGCGGACCGGGTCTTCTTCGCCGCGGGCAGCGTCGGCACCAGCAAACTCCTCACCAAGCTCAAGGCGACCGGCGCCCTCCCCGCGCTCAACGGTGAGATCGGCAAGGGCTGGGGCGACAACGGCAACGTCATGTGCGGGCGCGCCAACCACCTGTGGGACCCGACCGGTTCGCTCCAGGCGTCGATCCCCACCGGCGGCATCGACAACTGGGCCGCGGGCGGCGCTTTCGCCGAAGTGGCTCCGCTGCCGACCGGCATCGAGACCTACGCGTCGTTCTACCTGTCCATCACGAAGAACCCGCACCGCGCCGAGTTCGCGTACAACCCGACGTCCGGCGGTGTGGACCTGAACTGGCAGACGGCGTGGAAGCAGTCGGGGATCGACATGGCCAAGACCATCTTCGACAAGATCAACGCGAAGGAGGGCACGATCTACCGCACCGACCTGTTCGGTACGTACAAGATCTGGGGTGACCACCTCACGTACCACCCGCTGGGCGGCGCGGTGCTGAACAAGGCGACCGACAACTACGGGCGCCTGCACGGCCATTCGGGCCTCTACGTCATCGACGGCGCGCTGATCCCGGGCAACACCAGTGTCAACCCGTTCGTGACCATCACGGCGCTCGCCGAGCGCAATATCGCCAAGATCGTCGCCACGGACCTCTGACGGCCACGACCTGCCCAAGTCGCGGCCGCCCGGGGGTGGTTCACGGCTTGGGCAGGGCGCACACCGTGTCGAGTCCCAGCACGTGGTTGAGCCGTCCGAAGGCCAGCCAGGAGCCGATGGCCATGCTCAGCTCCACGATCTCGGCCTGGCCGTAATGAGCGGTCATCCGCTTCCAGAACTCCTCGTCCAGGCCGTGGTGGTCGACGGCGTAGCGCTCCGCGTACTCGGCCGCGAGCCGGGTCCGCTCGTCGAACGCCTCGGTCTCGCGCCAGCCCTCGACGGCGTCGATGAACGACTCCTCGACCTTCTCGCCGTCCCGCTCGGTGCGCCAGTCCAGGCAGAACAGGCACCCGTTGATCTGCGCGATCCGCAGCCGCGCCGCCTCGAACTCCCGCAGTCCCAGGGCCGAGTGGTCGTACACGGCCATGGAGAACTGCGCCGCCGCGGGCCCGATGGCGGGCACCATCTCGCCCCACACGTACGGGATGGGTTCCTGGCCGTCAGGTATGTCGATCCTCATGGCTGCCTCACTCATGGCTGCTTCCTTCCGAGCCGGCCGACGGCGGGGGTCACCGGCACGTCGAGCGCGTCGTAGAGTCCGGGCGGCGCGGACCAGAGCCAGTCGATCGCGCCGACGAGGCGTCCGACGGCGGTCGCGTTTCCGCCCGCCGCGTGGTTGCCACCCTCGTCGGTGGCCTGGACGGTGACTTCGATGCGCGGGCGGCCCTCGACGATCACCCGGTGCGCGCCGGCCCCGCCACCGGGTGGCAGCGGCCAGTCGGGCGCACAGGACGGATGAATCCGCGTCACGTGCTCGACGACGATGCGCACCTCACCGTCCACGACGCCCTGCACCTCGAAGCGGACCGCGCCCTGGGTGCCCGCGGCGAAGTCGCCCATGGCTGCCGTCGTGACGTCGCTCTCCAGGGCCCGGCGCTCCAACGTCTCGCGGATGTCGTCGAGTTCGACCCCGAGCGCCCGCGCCAGCAGTCTCAGCTGCCCGCCCCACACCATCGTCGGAATGGACTCCGCCAGCATCAGGGGCTCGTACTCCATGGGGTGTCCCATGCCGACGAGATCGCGTACCGAGTCCTCCTGGTCGTACGTCGAGTAGTCGAAGATCTCCTGGCAGCGCAGCACGTCGACGCGGGTGCCGAGACCGCTGACCAGCAGGGGCAGTACGTCGTTGGCCCAGCCGGGGTCGACGCCGGAGACGAACAGCGAGCCGCCGCCCGCCGCGATCGCCGCGCGCACAGGATCGGTGAAGTCGGGCGGCGCGCTGCGGTGGTCGTAGAGCGGATAGAGGGCCGGGGTGACGACGACGGCACCGGCGCGCAGGGCCCGGCAGATGTCGTCGAGGGCCTCGTCGGGGCGCAGCTCGCCGGAGGCCGCGTAGAAGACGGCGCCGGGCCGGGCCGCGAGCACCGCGTCGACGTCCGTCGTCGCGGTGAGACCGAGGGCGTGGTCGTAACCGGCCAGGTCGCCCGCGTCGCGGCCGTCCTTGGCGGGGTCGTGCACGAGCACGCCGCAGAGTTCGAGCCCGGGGTGGGCGTCGACGGCTCGGATCGCCGCGCGTCCCACGTTCCCGGTGCCCCAGACCACCGTGGAAGTCATGCGCCGGAGCGTAACGTGACGTGTCGTCAGTTCATAGACCCTCCACGGGAGTTGCGGCCTCGCCGCGACCCGGCCGTGTCGGCTCGCGCGAGCGGGCGCCCGACCTGGACAGGCCAGGGCGGGCGCCGCTTTGTGTCTCCTAGAAGAAGCCGAGCTTCTGCGCCGAGTACGAGACGAGAAGGTTCTTCGTCTGCTGGTAGTGGTCCAGCATCATCTTGTGGTTCTCGCGGCCGATGCCCGACTGCTTGTAGCCGCCGAATGCCGCGTGCGCGGGGTACGCGTGGTAGCAGTTGGTCCAGACGCGGCCCGCCTGGATCGAACGGCCCGCCCGGTACGCCGTGTTCATGTCGCGGGTCCACACCCCGGCCCCGAGGCCGTACAGCGTGTCGTTGGCGATCTTGATGGCGTCGTCGTAGTCGGCGAAGGAGGCGACCGAGACGACCGGGCCGAAGATCTCCTCCTGGAAGATCCGCATGCGGTTCTGGCCCTCGAAGATGGTGGGCTGGACGTAGTAGCCGCCCGCCAACTCGCCGTCGTACTCGATGCGTTGGCCGCCCGTGAGGACCTTCGCACCCTCCTGCTGGCCGATGTCCAGGTACGAGAGGATCTTCTGGAGCTGGTCGTTGGAGGCCTGGGCGCCGATCATCGTGTCGGTGTCCAGGGGGTGGCCGGGCTTGATGGCCTCGGTGCGGGCGATGGCCGCTTCGAGGAACTCGCTGTAGTGGCCCTGCTGGATGAGCGCGCGGGACGGGCAGGTGCAGACCTCGCCCTGGTTGAGGGCGAACATCGTGAAGCCCTCGAGGGCCTTGTCGCGGAAGTCGTCGTCCTTCGCCCAGACGTCGTCGAAGAAGAGGTTCGGGGACTTGCCGCCGAGTTCGAGCGTGACCGGCTTGATGTTCTCCGAGGCGTACTGCATGATCAGGCGTCCCGTCGTGGTCTCGCCCGTGAACGCGACCTTCGCCACGCGGGAGGACGAAGCCAGCGGCTTGCCCGCCTCCACGCCGAAGCCGTTGACGATGTTGACCACACCTGGCGGCAGCAGGTCCTTGACCAGGTCCAGCCAGACGTGGATCGACGCCGGGGTCTGTTCGGCGGGCTTGATGACGACCGCGTTGCCGGCGGCGAGGGCCGGGGCCAGTTTCCATGTCGCCATCAGGATGGGGAAGTTCCACGGGATGATCTGCGCGACGACGCCGAGCGGCTCGTGGAAGTGGTAGGCGACCGTGTCGTCGTCGATTTCGGAGAGGCTGCCCTCCTGTGCGCGGACGGCGCCCGCGAAGTAGCGGAAGTGGTCGATGGCCAGGGGGATGTCGGCGGCGAGGGTCTCGCGGACCGGCTTGCCGTTCTCCCAGCTTTCCGCGACCGCGAGGAGTTCGAGGTTCTGCTCCATGCGGTCGGCGATCTTGAGGAGGATGTCGCCGCGGGCGCCGGGCGCCGTGCGGCCCCAGGAGGGAGCGGCGGCGTGCGCGGCGTCGAGGGCGCGTTCGACGTCCTCGGCCGTGCCGCGGGCGATCTCGGTGAACGGCTGTCCGTTGACGGGGCTCGGGTTCTCGAAGTACTGGCCGCGGGCGGGCGGCGCGTACTCGCCGCCGATGAAGTGGTCGTAGCGGGCCTGGTAGGAGACGACGGAGCCCTCGGTGCCGGGCGCTGCGTAGCGGGTCATGGTGCTGGCCTCCTCTGCGGCTGCCCGCCTTTGGGCAGCGTTCGCAGGGAGGCTAGGAGTCCGGACGTTGCAGTGACGTTGCGTGCGTGCGTGCGGGTGGCGGGTGGGCGCTTACGGAGCCGGGGAGCGCAGTTCGTCGTCGAGTGCGGTGAGGCGGGCCAGGACCGGCGGCGTCGGACGGGTCGCCGCGAGCGCGCGCCAGACGTCCAGGTCGTCCTCGCCCCATGGGGCGTGCACCCAGTCGGCGAGCAGGTCGGGGTCGCCGCGGGCGATGAGCGCGGCCCGGAGTTCGTCGGCGAGGCGGTGCCGGATGCGGGCCACGGCGGGCGCCTGCGACGAGGGCAGGAGTGGTCCGCTGTACGCGGACGCCGCCGCGGTGACCGCTCCCGAGGCCAGGCGGCGCTCGACCGTGGTGAGGTCCGAGTCGACCGGGGCCGACAGCCGGTAGGGGCGCGAGCGCAGCACATCGGGGCCAAGCACCCGGCGCAGCCTGGCCAGTTCGGCCCGCAGCGTCACCGGCGTCACGGACTCGTCCTCGTACAGGAAGCAGAGGAGTTCGTCGCCGGTCAGGCCCTCCGGGTGGCGGGCGAGCAGGACGAGGAGTTCGCTGTGCCGGCGGCTGAGGCGGAGCTTGTGGCCGTCGGGGGTGACGAGCAGGGCCTCGTCGCGGCCGAGCACGGTCAGACGCAGGGCCGGTTCGGCCGCCGGCGGCGGGGCAAGGAGGGCGAGGTGGGACTCCGCCGCGCTCGCCACCGCCTGGACGAACGCCAGGCTGTGCGGGTGCGCGAGGCGGTCGCCGCCCGTGATGTCGATGGCGCCGAGCAGTCGTCCGGTGTGCGGGTCGTGCACGGGAGCCGCCGCGCAGGTCCACGGCTGCACCTTGCGGATGAAGTGCTCGGCCGCGAAGACCTGCACCGGGCGGTCGACCGCGACGGCCGTGCCCGGCGCGTTCGTGCCCATCGCCGACTCCGACCAGCGGGCGCCCGGCACGAAGTTCATCCGGTCCGCCGCCTGCCGCGTACGCGTGTGCCCCTCCACCCACAGCAGCCTGCCGTGCGCGTCGCACACCGCGAGCAGATGCTCGCCGTCGGCCGCGAACGTGCCCATCAGCTCGCGGAACAGCGGCATCACGCGGGCCAGCGGATGCTCCGCCCGGTAGCTGCCGAGATCGCCCTCCGGCATCTCCACCGACGCCGAGGCGTCCGGGTTGACGTGCGCGCCGGCCGAGCGGCGCCAGGACGCGGCGACGACGGGCCGAACCGGACGGGCCACGGTGCCCGCCGCGGTGAACCGGTCATGCGCGCGGCGCAGCGCCCTGACCCGCTCGGACGGGTCGGTGCCCGGCTCCAGGGCGACCCACTGTTCGGTCAACGCGGCCTCCAGGCGGGATCCTTCGCGACGGTGCGGCGGGCGCGACCATCGTCACCCCGGGGGCGCGGGCCGACAAGGAGCGGAACACGGATCGGGCGATTCGGCACATGCCACTCACGGATTGCGGAGCCGGTCGCGTCCGCCGGAATCAGGATGTGGAGACGGTCGCGTCCGCCGGAATCAGGATGCGGAGGCGGTCGCGACCGCCGGGATCAGGCAGCGACGACCAGCCGCATGTACCGGTCCCAGTCCCAGTTCGGTCCCGGATCCGTGTGGTCCGCGCCCGGCACCTCCACGTGGCCGATGATCCGCTCGCGGGTCTTCGGAATGCCGTAGCGCGTGCAGATCGACGCGGTCAGCGCCGCCGACTCCCGGTACATTGCTTCGGTGAAGTACTCCGGTTTGTCGACCCACCCTTCGTGTTCGATGCCGATGCTGCGCGTGTTGTAGTCCCAGTTCCCCGCGTGCCAGGCGACGTTCTTCTCCCGCACCATCTGGGCGATGTGCCCGTCGGAGGAGCGCACGACATAGTGCGCGGAGACCTGCTTGGCGGGGTTCTTGAAGATGTCGAGCGTCGTCGCGTAGTCCTCCTGGGTGACGTGCACGATCACGAACTCGACCGGGTACGACAACGGGCGCCCGGACTCCGTGTAGTTGGACTTGCTCGCCGGGACGGACTCGGCCTTCGGGTAGTCCACCGTCGCCAGTGGCAGGGCGTCGGCCCGGCCCGTGGCCAGTAGTGCGCTGGGCGCCGCGGCGAGCGCCCCGAGTTGGAGCAGCCGGCGGCGGCTCGGGAACGATGTGCTTGCTCGGTCCATGTCAATCCTGCCTCTCAGGTCACCGGTGGGGCGGGTCTCAGAGTTCGAGTGAGGTGGGGCTCAGAGTTCGGGGCGGGGCAGGGCCGTCGCGCTTTCGCGCAGCCGTGCGTGCAGTCCGCGGTGCGTCTCGCGTGCGGGCAGCCACTCCTTGCGGAGCTTGGCGACGCACGTGTAGTTGGTGTCGCAGACGTTCGCCAGCGGCGACTCCACGGTCTGCGTCACGAACTGGTACGCGTCCAACTCGCTGAAGCCGTAGTCCCGTACGAGCCACTGCACCAGGTCGAGCTGGGATATTCGGAAGGCGTCCTCCAGCGGGCGGGCCGAACCCGTCGAGACGATGTGCGTGTCCGATTCGATGCGCGGCCACGGCGTCGCCACGCCCTTGAGCAGCTCCACGATGACGACGGTGTGCATGGCGCACTCCACGGCGACACCACAGGTCTCGCCCTCGCCCTGCCGCGCGTGCCCGTCGCCGAGGCTCAGCAGCGCGCCCTCCACGTTCACGCCGAGATAGCAGGTGACGCCTGCCCGCATCTCCGGCGTGTCCATGTTCCCGCCGTGCGCGTCCGGCACGAGCGCCGAGCGGACCTCCAGATTCGCGGGCGCTACGCCGACCGTCCCGTGCATCGGGTCCATCGGCAGGTCGACGGTGAACTCGCTGTCCCGCGCCGTGAACCGGGCGGTGCGGCGCGCCCGGTCCAGCTGCCATATCCAGACGGTCTCCGGGAGCGGCGGCTGCAACGTCGCGGACGCGTGCGTCGACGTCAGCGCCCCGAACAGCGGCACCGTCGTGGACGCCGCCCAGTCGCGCGCGGGCTCCACCGACACGAAGTGCACCGCCACGGTGTCGCCCGGCTCGGCGCCATCGATGTGGAACGGGCCGGTCTGCGGGTTGAGGAAGGGGAACTCGCAGACCTCCGAGACCAGGTCCTTCTCCGAACGGACCCGGCCCGCGAAGCAGTCCTCCGTGAACAGGTCGAGCGCCGTGCCCGGAGCGATACGCGCGACGGGCGGCGCACCGCCGAACGTCCAGGCGTACTCGCCGGGCTCCGGCCGGACGGTCAGCATCCGCAGATCGCTCATGAGGACTGCGCTCCGCTCTGTGGGCAGTGGGGGAGGGACGAAGGGAAGCCGACGACGCCGCCCCGTGCGCGCGCCGCCCCCGTCGGTCGGTCGTACCTGCGGCGCCTCGCGTGAATCACGTTACGGGGCCCGCAGGTTGGGGCGGAAGAGGGCACGGAAGATCTGTGGACAACCGGCGCGTTGTGAACAACCGCACGTCAGAGGTCCGAACCAGTGGCACGTGGGGGAGCGGTGCCCCGGCGGTGGAACCCGCCCCGTTCTCTCGGGCCGTGGGCCCGCCCTCAGGCGGCCACCGCCCCCATCGGGTCGTCCAGCACCGCCCGCACCACCGAATGCGCCGCCCCCAGCAGCGGCCCGTCCGAACCGAGGCCGGAGGCGATGACGCCGTCCTCCGGGGAGGCCGTGCGGCGGGTCAACTCCCGTTCCAGGGACGGCAGAAGCCACGGCGAGAGGCGCGACAGCGCGCCGCCGAGGACCACCGCCCGCGGATCCACGAGGTTGACCGCCCCGGTCAGCGCGATGCCGAGTGCGGTGCCCGCAGAGCGCAGCGCCCCGCGCGTCGCGGTGTCACCGTCGGCGGCCCGCTCGGCGAGCAGTGACACCCGGTCGGGGCCAGGATCGATGCCGGCGGCACGCAGCACCGCCTCCTCACCCGCGTACTGCTCGAGGCAGCCACGCCCGCCGCACGGGCACGCGGGCCCCTCTGGACGCACCGGCACATGGCCCAGCTCGCCCGCGAACCCCCGGGTTCCGCGCAGGAGGTGGCCGTCCACGACGAGCGCCGCGCCGATGCCGATCTCCGCCGACACATGGAGGAAGTCGGCGGGGGAGTCCTCGGCGAGCCACAGTTCGGCGAGGGCGCCGAAGTTCGCCTCGTTCTCGACGGTGACCGGCACCTCGTCCGGGAGCAGGGACGCGACATCCGTGTCGTGCCAGTCGAGATTGGGGGCGCGCACGACGGTCGTGGTGCCGCGCGCCACCAGGCCCGGCACGGCGATCGCGAGCCCCGCGGGCCGCAGCCCGGCGGCTCGCGCCTCGCCGGTCACCTCCCGTACCAGTTCGGCGAGTTCGTCCAGTACGGGCTTCGGTGCGCGCCCCCGGTTGCTCACCCGGCGCCTTGCCCGCGCCCGGACTTCGCCCCGCAGGTCCACCGCGCACACCGCGAGATGGTCGACGCCCACCTCGGCGCCGAGACCGGCAGGGCCCTGACCGCTGACGGCGAGCGCGTTGCCGGGCCGCCCCACGCCGCCCGGACGCTGCGGCCCCAGCTCCTCCAGCAGCCCCGCCCGGATCAACTCGTCGACGAGCGTGGACACGGCCGCCCGGGTCAGGCCGATGTGCTGCGCCACCGCGGCCCGCGAGAGCGACCCCTCGGCGGCGATCGCGTGCATGGCGCGGGACAGGTTGCGGCGGCGCATGGCCTGCTGGGTGTCGGACGTGCCCGGTCGCGGCCGGTGCAGTGGTGCGGTCATGCGCTCATGCTCCCAGGGGCGGTGAGGTGGGGTCTTCCGGAGGGTGGGCTCGCGAGCCGGGCAGGCCTCACGAGTCGGGCGGGCCGCACTCGGCGGAGGGATCCCGCTCGTCGAGCAGGCCCCACCTGCAGCGCAGTTCTCACCTGTCGGGTAGGCCTCACTCGTCGCGTGGGCCCCACGTGTCGACTGGCCCTCACCCGTCCCCCAGCAGCGCCCCCGCCCCCGCCAGCACTCCCGAAATCCGCTCCAGCGTCGCCTCGTCCCGACGTTCCACCGGCTCCAGCAGCGGCCCGCGTGCCGTGTCCCAGCGGCGGGCCACCGCCCCCGCGTCCTCGCCGGTCAGTACGCCCGCGGCCTGCGCGGCCGCGCCCAGGGCCACCAGTTCCCCGGCCTCCGGCACCTGCACCGCCCGCCCCGACAGCCGCCGCACCGTCTCCTGCCAGGCCGTGCCGCGCGCCCCGCCGCCGATGAGCAGCAGCGGAGCCGCCGGGTCGGCGTCCGCGTCGAGCACCCGGTCGAGGGCGCCGAGCAGTGCGTGCACCGCCCCGTCGTACGCCGCCTGCAGCAGCTGGCCACCGGTCGTGTCGTGCCGCAGACCCGTCAACAGGCCCGAGGCGTCCGGCAGGTTGGGCGTCCGCTCGCCGTCCAGGTAGGGGAGGATCGTCGCCGTACCGCCTGCCTCGACGGCTTCCCGGTCCAGGCCGAGGAGCGTCGCGATCCGGTCCACCGCGAGCGTGCAGTTCAGCGTGCAGGCCAACGGCAGCCAGTCGCCGCGCGCGTCCGCGAAACCGGCGACCGTGCCGGAGGGATCGGTGGGCCGGTTCCGCGACACCGCGTACACCGTGCCCGATGTGCCGAGGCTCAGTACAGGAGTTCCCGGCAGCAGGCCGAGGCCGAGCGCGGCGGCTGCGTTGTCACCCGTACCGGCCGCCACCAACGTGCCCTCGGCGAAAGGCAGTTCTCCGGCCCTCGCGCGTACCGAGCCCGCGACCTCGCCTGGCGCCACCACGCGCGGCAGCAGCGCCGGGTCGAGCCCCACACGCCCGAGCACGTCCTCGTCGTACGCCTCGGTCGACGATGCCCACCACCCCGTACCGGACGCGTCGCCCCGGTCCGTCGTGCCGTCACCGGTCAGCCGTCCCGTGAGGTAGTCGTGCGGCAACCGGACCGCGGCCGTGGCGCGCGCGGCCTCCGGCTCGTGCTCGGCCAGCCACGCCCACTTCGAGATGGTGAAGGAGGCCGCCGGCACGACGCCGAATCGCTCCGCCCACGCCTTCGCCCCGCCCAACTCGTCCACCAGATGGCGGGCCTGCGGCGCGGAGCGCACGTCGTTCCACAGCAGTGCGGGCCGCACCGGCCGCCCCCGCGCGTCCAGCGTCACCAGTCCGTGCTGCTGCCCGCCGACCGACACCGCCGAGGCGCGCCGGGCCGCGTCGCCGCACTGGGCCAGCGCCTCGCGCAACGCCCGGTACCACTCCTCGGGATCGCTCTCGCGGCCCGCGCCCGAGGTCACCGTGTGCGGCGCCTGCCCGCTCGCCACGGTCGCGCCCGTCGCGACATCGACGACCAGGACCTTCGTGGACTGCGTGGAACTGTCGACTCCTACGACGAGGGGTCCATCGGCAGCTGACATGCGGCTCTCCTGAAATCTCGGGAAATCTGGGCCTGTGAGGCCGTCGGCTCTTCCCAGCGGCGTTCCCGCATACTAATTTGTAAAGCGCCATGACGAAATAGTCGGCGAGGGAGCCGCAAGATGACGTACCAGCCCACCCCCGAGGACAAGTTCACCTTCGGTCTGTGGACCGTCGGCTGGCAGGGCCGCGACCCGTTCGGCGACGCCACCCGTCCGGCGCTCGACCCGGTCGAGTCCGTGCAGCGCCTGTCCGAACTCGGCGCCCATGGCGTGACCTTCCACGATGACGACCTGATCCCGTTCGGGTCCTCCGAGACCGAGCGCGAGTCGCACATCAAGCGTTTCCGGCAGGCCCTCGACGCCGCCGGCATGGTCGTCCCGATGGCCACCACGAACCTGTTCACGCACCCGGTCTTCAAGGATGGCGGCTTCACCGCCAACGACCGCGACGTGCGCCGCTACGCGCTCCGCAAGACCATCCGCAACATCGACCTCGCCGCCGAGCTGGGCGCCCAGACGTACGTCGCGTGGGGTGGCCGCGAGGGCGCCGAGTCCGGTGGCGCCAAGGACGTGCGCGACGCGCTCGACCGCATGAAGGAGGCCTTCGACCTCCTCGGCGAGTACGTCATCGAGCAGGGCTACGACCTCAAGTTCGCCATCGAGCCCAAGCCGAACGAGCCGCGCGGCGACATCCTGCTGCCGACCCTCGGCCACGCCCTCGCGTTCATCGAGCGCCTGGAGCGGCCCGAGATGTACGGCGTCAACCCCGAGGTCGGCCACGAGCAGATGGCGGGCCTCAACTTCCCGCACGGCATCGCCCAGGCCCTGTGGGCGGGCAAGCTCTTCCACATCGACCTCAACGGCCAGTCCGGCATCAAGTACGACCAGGACCTGCGCTTCGGCGCCGGTGACCTGCGCGCCGCGTTCTGGCTCGTCGACCTGCTGGAGCGAGCCGGCTACGAGGGCCCGCGGCACTTCGACTTCAAGCCGCCGCGGACCGAGGACTTCGACGGCGTGTGGGCCTCGGCCGCCGGCTGCATGCGCAACTACCTGATCCTCAAGGACCGGGCCGCCGCCTTCCGCGCCGACCCGGAGGTCCAGGCGGCCCTGGCCGCGTCCCGCCTGGACGAGCTCGCGCAGCCGACCGCCGCCGACGGCCTGTCCGCGCTGCTCGCCGACAAGAGCGCCTTCGAGGAGTTCGACGTGAACGCCGCCGCCGAGCGCGGTATGGCCTTCGAGCACCTCGACCAGCTGGCGATGGACCACCTGCTGGGCGTGCGCGGCTGACGCCCGTCCTGCGTCGGGGGCGGACCGGCCGGGCGCACAGCATCCGGCCGGTCAACTTCCCGGAGGGTCTCGCGTGTTGGCGCCCGGGCGGCAATGCTTGAAGGGTGTCCACACCTCCGATACCTCCCCAGCCGCCGCCCCCGCCCGGAGGTGGCTTTGGCGCGCCGCCGCCTTCGGGCGGCGGTTTCGGTGCACCCCCACCTTCGGGAGGCGGTTTCGGTGCGCCGCCGCCCGAAGGGCCGCGCCGCTCCGGCCGGCGCCCGCTCCTGCTGATCGCGGTGCTCGTCGCTCTCGTGGTGATCGTGGGTGCCGTCGTGCTCGTGATGACCCGCGACGACTCCTCCGGTCCCTCCGAGGACGACAAGAAGTCCCCCGCCGAGAGCAGCGAACGGGCTTCGCCCAGCATCCCGAGCGAGCTGCCGCCCTCGCTGCCCAGCAACCTGCCGAGCGAACTCCCCAGCGGCCTGCCGAGCGAACTGCCCTCCGAGCTGCCCAGTGAGCTTCCGAGCGAGCTGCCCAGCGCGTTGGGCGGGTGAGACGGCCGACGCGCGCCCCTACAGAGCGCCCTTCGGCAGCTTCACATGCGTCACCTTCGTCTCGACGCCGCTGTCCACGAGCCGCCCGTCCGCGTCGAACGCACCCGCGCCGTCGGTCATTCCGAAGTCGTTGTCGTTGATGAGGGCGAGGGTGTCGCGGCCCGCGAGCGCGATGCCCTCGATCTTCTCGGGGACGCCGTCGACCGTGTTCAGGTCCACCACGAGTCGCTTGCGGAGGACCGGAACACCCTTCGCCGCAGGGTCCTTCAGCTCCTCCAGGGACGGGGACGTCGCGTCGTCGTCCCAGCGCCCGCCCAGGATGTCCGCGCCGCGCGTGAGCCGCACCTCCTGAAGGCGGGCCGCCTTGTCGGTGCGCTCCTCGACGAGCAGCCGATTGCCGCCGACCGCGACGACGGAGGAGATCTTCAGCTCGGAGGGGTCGTCCTCGCCCGGGTTCACCACGTCCACCGGGTCGAAGCGGTACGCGTACTCCGCCGTGACCGCCTGGCTCTTCGGGGAGAACCGCAGCAGGCGCGTCGTCCGCGAGGCGTCGCCCGCGTCCTCGTCCGGCAGCGACAGCGGGCTCTGTACGGCCAGCACCAGGTCCCCGCCCGGCAGCTGGGCGAGTCCCTCGAAGCCCCGGTTTACCTTGCGGTGCAGCAGCACGGACGGCAGTGACTCGACGACCGGATAGTCGGCGCCTCGCAGCTTCAGGCCCTTCGGCACGTGCCGGGCGAGCACCTGGCCGTCCGCGGAGACGTGCACGAGCGAGGGACCGTACTCGTCGACGAGCCAGAAGCTGCCGTCCGCCGCGCGCACGATGCCCTCGGTGTCGAGACCGTTCGGGTTGTACGAGAGCGGGCTCCCGGCGTCGTACGAGTACGGCTTCTCGTCGCGGGCCTCCTGGTTCGGCAGGCCGGTGACGGGCTTGCCGGACTTCGTGGTGAGCGGGAGCGCGTCGAGGACCTTCACCTGGTCGCCAGTGACGCGGATCTTGACGATCGCCGGGTCGAAGCCGGGCACGGGGAACGTGCGGCGCTTCGTTCCATCGACCTTGATCTGGCCGTTCGGGCCGCGGTCGGTCACCGTCCAGAACTCGCCCTTGCGGCCCGCCGGGTAGAGGTCCGAGCCGACGCCGCCGAGGTCCACGCCCCGGTCGTCGTCGACCGTCCCCGGCAGCAGGGCATTGCTGAACCCGCCGAGCGGCACGTCGCCGAGCGTCGCGCTGCCGGTGACCTCGGCCGCGCCGGACCCGCTGGGCGCACCCGTCGCGGCCGGCGTCACACTGAGCGCCACCAGTGCGGCGAGCGGGACACCCGCGGCGACGGAACGGCCGAGGACGCGGCGCTTGCCGGGGACGAGCGGGGACATGGGGCCTCCTGAGGCGCGGTGAGCGTGTACAGCGCACACGTTCGACCCCCGCCCCGAACGCGGAGTGACGTCAGGGTGAACAGGGCGGCTCAGGAAGGCGACTTGATCTCCACCGGGAAGGTCAGCCGCATCGACAGCCAGGCGTACACCGGGCCGAGCGCGTTCATGGCGACCACGCACACCCAGGCCGACCACGGGTTGCCCGCCTCGAAGCCGAACCCGCCGAAGAACGTCGCGAAGTAGCTGGCGAAACCGAAGAACATGCCGGGAATGAGGGAGAAGAACCGGACCCGGCCGGTGTACATGAGCGCGCTGTTCAGGACGAGGATGCACAGCGCCCCGAAGGTGTTCTTGGCCAGCTGGCTCTCGCCGAAGGCCGTGCCCGCGTGGGTCTCCAGGAGCACGATGAGCAGCGCGTACGTGGAACCCACCGGCATCGCGCACCACAGTTTGCGCGCGCCGGCGAGGTTCGGGCCGCCCATCAGGAACATGCCCGCCCACGAAATGAAGATCGCCCACGGTGGCAGATGCAGCGCGGTCCCGCCCACGAACGCGGTCGTCGCGGCGAGCACCGACGCCACGATCTCGTGCGGAATCCGCTCCCGGACCACGGGTGTCACCGGAGCGGACGTGTTCGTCCCTGTCGTCGCCTCGGCCATGTCAGACCACCCCGCCCGCGATGAGGGAACCGTCGAGTTCTGCGGAGGCCGTCGAACGGGCCACCACCCGACCCGACTTGACCACCGCGGTGCGCGCGGGCCGGTCCAGGAGCAGCGTGTCGTAATCGCGGGTGTCCAGGACGACCAGGTCCGCGACCGCGCCCTCGCGCACCCCGTAGTCCGCTTCCGGAATGCCGAGCACGCGCGCGGCGTCGTACGTCACCATGCGCAGCACCCGGCGCAGGTCGGCGGGGCCCGAAAGCTGCGCGATCCGGGCGAGCAGCAGCGCGGTCTCCAGGACGTCGCCGGTGCCGTACGGGGTGAAGGCGTTGCGGATGTTGTTGGTGGCGCAGGCGGTGAGGACGTCCGCGCCCCAGAGTTCGCGCACGGGGGCCAGGCCCCGGCGCGGCGCCGTGTCGTCGCCGCGACCGCCGAGGAAGAGATCCGTGGCGGGCAGCGGCACGACCGCGACCCCGGCGGCCGCGAGCGCGGCGAGGACCGCGCGTCGCTCTGCCGGCGGACGCCCGGCGAGCGAGGTGGCGTGGCCGAGCGTCACCCGCCCCTGGAGGCCGCGCTCGGCGGTGCGGGCGGCGATGAACTCGGCGAGGGCGAAGCGGCCGTCGCCGTGGTCGTCGCCGAAGTCCGCGTGCAGGTCGGCCGGCACGCCGTACTCGACGGCGAGATCGAGGACCAGCTCCACGTGCCGGTGGCAGTCGGCGAGGGAGGCTTCGTTGTAGGTGCACCCACCGACGGCATCGGCGCCCGAGTCGAGCGCCTCACGGAGCAGCTTCTCCGTGCCGGGCGCCTTGAAAATGCCCTCCTGGGGGAACGCGACGACCTGGAGGGTGACCAGGGCCGCCCACTTGTCGCGCAGTTCCAGCAGGACGTTGAGCCCGGTCAGGCCCGCCACCGGGTCGACGTCGGGGTGGGTGCGGATCGCGGTGGTGCCGTGCAGGACGCACATCCGGAGCACCTGCTCGGCACGCGCGCGTACCTCGTCGTAGGTGAACCCGGCCTTGCACTGCGCGGTGATCCTGATGGCGTCCGCGAGCGAACCGGTGCCCTCCGGGGTCAGCCCGTCGAGCAGTGCCTTGTCCGGGTGCAGATGGGCCTCGATGAGACCGGGCACGACGACACGGCCCGCACAGTCGAGGGTCTCGGCTCCGATGTCCTCCGGCGGAGCGAGAGCGGGGCCGATGGCCTCGATCCGTCCGCCGCGTACACGGATGTCGGTCGGGTCGGGCGAGTCCTCCACACGCGCGTGGCGCAGCAGCAGAGCGGTCACGGTGGTTCTCCTTCGGTCGAGAGATGCGTGACGGGCAAGTGCGGGTGCGGTGCGTGCGGGCGCGACCTGGGGGGATTGGTGGTTACGTCTCGGCGGGGAAGTCCGCCTTGCGGATCAGGCAGTGGACGCCCTTGACCTGGTCGACCACCTGCGAAACCTCGAAGTCGGCTGCCGCGCTGAGATAGGCGTACGCGGTGGCACGGTCCATGCCGGTGCGCGCCGTGAGGAAGCCGAGCGCGGAGCGCACGCACTGGCGCATCGCCTCGTCGAGGTCGGCGTCGAGCCCGAGCGCGATCCAGTGCGTACGGTTCTCGGCGAACGGCTCCGCGAGCAGCCCGGTCACCCGGCGCGCCGCCGCACCGCGCACCACCGACAGCTGGACCGTCGCGCGCAGCGGCGCCTCCAGCGCGGTGAGGGCCACCTCCCCGTTGCCCTGCGCGAAGTGCGGGTCACCCGCGTAGAAGCCCGCGCCGTCGGTACGTACCGGCAAGTACAGGTTCGATCCGCAGGTCAGGTGCTTGATGTCGAGGTTGCCGCCGAAGGGTCCTGGCGGCACCGAACTGAGCGTGTCCGAGCGGTCGTCCGTCACGCCCATGATCCCCACGAACGGGCCGAGCGGGAAGCGTGCGCTCAGCGTCGGCGTGCAGCGCAGGACGCCGAACTCGGCGCCGTCGCCGTCCCGCTCGACCGTGCAGAACGAGGAGACCGTGCCCTCCGCCGCGCGCTTGGTGTCCGGGCTCGTGAACTCGGCGGCCGGATCCGGGAGTTCGCCGGGCAGCGAGCCGCGGGAGTGCCGGTTGGAGACGATGCCGTAGTGGGTACGCCGGTGCAGGCTCAGGGTGCGCACGCACAACAGATCACCGGGCCGGGGCCGCGCACCGCGACGGGGCCCGTGACGATGTGCGGGCCGATCAGGCTCTCCGGCCCGCGCCCGAGGTCGCACGCCGCGATCTCCTGTGCGTCGCGCGGCACTTGGTGGGCCGGTACTCCGTAACCGCCGAAGAACTCCACCGGGTCGCGGCCCTGGTCCGGCAGGATCCCCTCGTGGGAGACGAGGTCGAACGTGACCGTGTCACCGTCGTCGACCTTGAGCACCGGGGCGCTGTCCGCGCGGGGGAGCACACCCCAGCGGGCGGTGTCGGGTGTGGTGGCGAGGTGGTGGCGGCCGTCGACGGGCATGGCGTCGGGGGAGGGGGCGGCGGAGGTCAGCGTCATATGAGGTCCTTCGGCCGTGAGGGGGCTGTGAGCGGGCGCGGGGGAGTCGCGGCACAGACAGATGATCTTGCTGTCGTTGTGTTACGGCTCCGAAGCCGTCGTGTTGCCATTGCCGCTGCTGTAGGCATTGCTGGGGAAATCGCCGTTGACCGGCCGGGCGGCCCCGGCCGTCGGGACGATGCGTGTGCCCGTCGTGCCGCGCAGTGCCTCGCTCAGCGCGCCCGGCGACGTGATCAGCACACGGTGGCCGCCGGACGCGAGGAAGTCCAGGGCCGAGCGCACCTTCGGCCCCATGCTGCCCTCGGGGAACTGCCCCGCCGCGAGATGCTCGCGGGCCTGCGCCGCGTCCATGCGGTCGAGGTCGCGGTGTTGCGGGGTGCCCCAGTCGAGGGCGATCCGCTCCACTCCGGTCGTCACGATCAGCTCGGTCGCGCCGAGCGCGGAGGCGAGCAGCGCGGACGTCGCGTCCTTGTCGACGACCGCCTCCACGCCGCACAGTGCTCCGTCGGGCCCGCGCGTGACGGGGATGCCGCCACCCCCGCCCGCCACCACGACGTGGCCGGCGTCCAACAGGGCGCCGATGGCATCGAGTTCGACGACGGCCTGTGGCGCCGGCGAGGGCACCACGCGGCGCCACCCACGCCCCGCGTCATCGGCGACGGCCCACCCGTACCGGGCGGCCAGCCGCTCCGCCTCCGCGCGCTCGTAGTGGGCGCCGATGGGCTTGGTGGGCCGGGCGAACGCCGGGTCGTCCGGGTCGACGACGGTGTGCGTGAGCAGCGCGACGGGCCGCGACCCGGCCGGCAGGGCGTCCGAGAGGCCGCGTACGAGGATGTAGCCGATGCTGCCCTGCGAGTCGGCGACGCACATGTCGAGGTCGAGCAACGGGAGTTCGGGGGCGAGCTCGGCCGCGAGGTCGGCGCGCCGCTTGATGAAGCCGACCTGCGGGCCGTTTCCGTGCGTGACGACCACGCGGTGCCCGGCGCGGACGAGCTCGGCCACCGGACGCGCCAACTGGTGGGCGGCGGCGAACTGTTCCGCGATCGTGGCGCGCGGTCCGCCGCTGAGGAGCGCGTTGCCGCCGATGGCGAGGACGGTGACAGGGGCGGCAGGGTGTGTGACGGCCGGCGGCCGCACGGGGGAAGCGGCTGGTGGGGGCGCGGTTCCTGGAGGCATGTCAGGACGATAGGAACGCCGGGCGCGGCGGTCATGGGCAGCCGGTGCCAGCGTGTACGCGGGGGTGTTGACGCTCGCTGACAGTGCTTCAGGGGCGGCCGGATGGGGGTGGGCGTCGGCACCGTCACCGTATCCGAGGATCGTATACAACCTCGTGTCATGAGCGTTTACAGCCCTCGCGGGGGCGCCCATAGTGAGCTGCGTGACCCCTGTTCCGCGCACTGTGACGGCACCCGGCCCCGCCGGCGCCGCGGCCCTGACCGTGGCACAGGCGCTGGAGCTGCCCGCGCTCGCGGGTGCCCGTCTGGTGGCCGGGGAGGCGGGCGCGCGCCGCGGCATCAGGGTCGCCAACATCATGGAAGTGCCGGACATCATCCGCTGGATGCGCGGCGGCGAGTTCCTCCTCACCACCGCCTACGCGGTCCGCGACGACGAGCAGGCGCTCACCGGCCTGGTGCCCGAACTCGCCGACCGCGGACTTGCGGCCCTCGGCGTGAAGGTCGGCCCCTACCTGCCGCGGCTGCCCGCCCCGATGCTGCGCAGCGCCGACGAACTGGGCTTCCCCATCGTCGAGTTGCTCGGCGACGTCATGCTGAACGACATCCTCTCCGAGGTCATCGGCACCGTACTCAACCGGCAGGCGCTCAGCCTGGAGCGTTCGCAGGCGCTGCGCGACCGGCTCTCGCAGGCCGTCCTCGGGGGCGGCTCCTACGGCGAACTCGTCGTCCTGCTGGCGGCGGAGACCGGCTGCCCCGCGGCGATCCGCGGCCCGGACGGCACTCTCCTCGCGGCGGCGGGGGACGTGCCCGAGGGCACCCCCGCGTCCGTGACCCGGCCGATCGCCGTCGGGCACCGCAGCGCCGGCGAGGTCGCCCTATGGGCCGGGCCCGGCTGCACGCCCGGCGAGGAGTGGGGCACCGCCGCCGACCACGTGGCCAGCCTCGCCGGGATGCTCGCCGTGCAGGAACGCGTACTGGCCGAGCGCGAACGCCGGTACCGCACCCTGCTGTTGACCGAACTCGTCTCCCACCCGCCGCGCGACCGCGCGGAGTCGGCGCGCCGGGCCGCGGCCCTCGGCTGGGACCTGGAGCGCCCGCGCGCCGCCGTGGTCGTCGAGGCCGCGGCGCCCCCGGACGGCGGCGGCGCCCGCCTCGCCGAGGAACGCCTGCTCGCCGCCGCCCGCACCGCACTGGGAGCCCACACGCCCGCCTGGGGCACCCCCGGAGGCCTCACCGCCCTCGTGGCCCCCGACGGCGCCGAACTGCGCGGTCGCTGCGAGGCGTTGCGACGCGCAGTTGCCGCCGCCTGCCCGGGGCGCACCGTGGCCGTCGCGGCGGGCACGATCCGCGGCGACTTCACCGAACTCCACCTCAGCCACAGCGAGGCACTCAGCGCGCTCGCGCTCGGCCGTGAGCTGGAGGGCCCCGCCCGCTCGTTCGTCCGGCTCCACGAGGAGAGCGGGGTGTACCGGCTGCTTGACCAGCTGCCCGCGGGCGAACTCCACGCACTGGTCGACGACGCCCTCGGCCCCCTGCTGACCTACGACGCCGGGCACGACGGCAGCCTCGTGCACAGCCTCACCGTGTATCTGCGACACGACCGCAACGGCGTCGAGGCAGCCGAGGAACTCCACATCCACTACAACACGCTGCGCTACCGCCTGAAGCAGATCGAACGTCTTACCGGCGCACCCGACAAGGACCCGATGCGCCGCCTCCAGACGGAACTGGCCGTCCACGCCCACCGGTTGCTCAGCGCACGCGCGCACTGACGGTGGCCGGACCGGCGCTTCGGCCACCGTGGCGGCGTCGGTACGCGGCGGGGTAGGGCTGCGGGTGTCCCCGAACATGCTGGTGCGTCGTCGGCGGCCCGGTCACTGTCAGCCGGTGCCGGTGATCCACACCCGCGCGCTGGCACCGCTCGCCGAAGACCGCGCCCGGGTGGCGGCCGTAGCGTCGCTGCCATGGAGCCCACCCCGCCCGCCACCGACGGCCACCCCGCCCCGGACACCCTGACGTCGAACTCCGTGCGGTGCGACGCCTACGCCGATTCCGTCGCGCTCATGCGCGCGGCCCAGCACCTCACCGGGCTGCCCGGCATCACGGCCGCCAGCCTCGTCATGGCGACCGAACCCAACCTGCGGCTGCTCGCCGACGCCCAACTCCTCACCGACGACGGCCGCGTCGCACGCCCCGCCGACCTGATCGTCGCGCTGCGCGGCACCGCCGACGCGATCGAGCACGCCCTGGGCGAGGTGCCCGCGCTGCTCGAACAGCCCGCCGCCTCCGAGAGCGCCGAGCCCGACGCCCGGGTGCCGCGCGCCCTCACCGAGGCCGACCCGGCGACCGCCCTCGCGCTGATCTCCACCCCCGGCCCGTACGCGGCGGCCGAAGCGCTCAAGGCGCTGCGCTGCGGCATGCACGCCTTCGTCTTCAGCGACAACGTCCCCGTCGAACAGGAGATCCGCATCAAGGACGAGGCACACCGTCGCGGCCTGCTCGCCATGGGACCCGACTGCGGCACCGCCGTCCTGGACGGTGTCCCGCTCGGCTTCGCCAACGTCCTGCGCCCCGGCCGCGTCGGCCTGATCGGCGCCTCTGGAACGGGACTTCAGCAGGTGTCCTGCCTACTGGACGCCGCAGGCGAAGGGGTCCGGCAGATGATCGGGACCGGCGGCCGCGACCTCGGCGCGGAGGTCGGCGCGCGCACCACGCTCGACGCGCTCGACCTGCTCGCCGCCGACCCCGGCTGCGAGTTGATCGTGCTGGTGTCGAAGCCGCCCGCGCCCGAGGTGGCCGAGCGCGTCATCGCCCGTGCAGGACGTACGGGCAAGCCGGTCGTCGCCGCGTTCCTCGGTACCGAAAGGCCTGCCGCGCTCGGCGATCTCGCGGGCGCCGGGCGGCACGGGGCGTCGGGCTCCGTCACCGTTGTCGGCACCCTGCGCGACGCGGTCCGCGCGGTGGTGCGCACCCTCGGCGGCGTACGGGCACCGCAGTGGGCGCCGCCCGCCGTGGACGCGGGACCCGGACGGTACCTCCGCGCCCTGTACGCGGGCGGAACCTTCGCCTACGAGGCGCGGCAACTGCTGCCGGGGGCTGTTACAGCCGTCGACCCCTACGTTCCCGGTCGCCAAATTGCCCTGCCTGGAGGCCACGTGGTGCTCGACCTCGGCGACGACGCCTACACCGCGGGCCGCCCCCACCCGATGATCGACCCCACGGTGCGCGCCGCCCATCTGCGCGCCGCACTGTCCGATCCCGACACCGCGGCCGTGGTCCTGGACGTCGTCCTCGGACACGGCGCGGGCGCAGACCCTGCCGGGCCGCTCGCGACCGAGCTGGAACGGGCCGGGGAGCGGGGGCGGCCGCCGGTCATCGCCTTCGTCGTCGGCACGGATGGCGACCCACAGGACGTCGACGCGGTGCGGGCGCGCCTGGAGAAGGCGGGTGCGCTGTTGGCGCCGACCAGCACGGATGCGGCGGAGTGGGCGGTGTCGTTGGTGGAGGCGGGGGACGAACCGCGACGGGACGCGGCGGAGTTGGTGCCTGCGGCGAGGGCGGGACAGTGATGCCGCTTCGACGCGGCTGAAGCCGCCTGCTCGACGCTGCGGCTGACGCCTTTCGCGCCGCCAGGTGCGGGCGGACGCCGGGTCCCGGGTGCCGCTGCCGGAGACGGCCGAACACCGGCCCGCGCCGACCGTCGCGTGAGGGCCTCCGCCTCACCGCACGCCGTCCGTTGGGTGACGCCAGTTCGCCTCACCGCCCGCCAGCCATCGCGTGACGCCCGCCCGTCCCGCCCCACGCCAACTTTCATCCAGGAGGCCGCACATGACCCCTCACCTCGTTTCCGATCTGCTCAACGCGGGCGACACCCCGCCACGTATCGCCGCCGTCGGCGTGGCCGACTTCAGTGATGTGCCTCGCACCGCAGGCGCCCACGTCAGCACCCTCGACTGGCGGCCGCCCGCGGGCGGCGACCCCGACCTCGCCTGGAAGCTGGCCGAACTCACCGGCCATGAAGCAGTCGAGGCGGCCAACCGCACGGCAGTCGACCGGCTGCTCGCCGTGCGACCCGTGTGGCGCGACGTGCGCACCGCCCGCGACGTCCTGCCGGTGCTCGACGACCGGGCCACCGGCGAACGCGTCCTCCTGCACGCCGGACCGCCCGTCGACTGGGCCCACATGTGCGGCCCGATGCGTGCGGGGGTCATCGGTGCCGCGTTGCTCGAAGGCTGGGCCGACACCCCGGAACAGGCCGAACTCCTCGCGAATTCGGGCGCGTTGCGCTTCGAGCCGTGCCACCACCACGAGGCCGTCGGCCCCATGGGCGGCATCACCTCCCCGTCCATGTCCGTGCTCGTCGTCGAGGACCCGGCCACCGGGCGACGCGCCTACGCCAACCTCAACGAGGGAGCGGGCCGCTGCCTGCGCTACGGGGCGCTCGGCGACGACGTGATGGACCGGCTGCGCTGGATGGCCGACGTACTCGCCCCCGCGCTGCGCGCCGCCCTCGCCGACCGGCCCGACGGCGTGGACCTGCGCTCCGTCGTCGCCCAGGCACTCCAGATGGGCGACGAGTGCCACAGCCGCAACACCGCCGCCTCCGCGCTGCTGCTGCGGGACATCGCCGCGCCGCTCGCGCGCGTTCCGCACGGCCCCGAGGTCCTGGAGTTCCTCGCCGGGAACCACTACTGGTTCCTCAACTTCTCGATGGCGGCCGCCAAACTCGCCACCTCCGCCGCCCACGGCGTCGCCCACTCCACACTCGTCACGGCGTTCGCCCGCAACGGCGTCGAGGTCGGCATCCGCGTCAGCGGCCTCGGCGACGCCTGGTTCACGGCGCCCGCCGCCGAGGTGCGGGGCCTGTACTTCGCCGGATACGGGCCCGAGGACGCCAACCCCGACATCGGCGACAGCGCCATCACCGAGACCAACGGCCTCGGCGGCTTCGCCCTCGCCGCCGCGCCCGCCATCACCGGCTTCGTCGGCGGCACCGTGGAGGAGGCGCTGCGCACCAGCCGCGACATGGCCCGCATCACGCTCGCCCGGCACGAGGCCTACCGGCTGCCGGCCCTCGGCGGCATCGGCTCACCGGTCGGCATCGACGTGCGGGCCGTCCTCGACACCGGCATCGAACCGGTTGTCACCACGGGCATCGCACACCGCGAACCCGGCATCGGCCAGATCGGCGCGGGCCTGGCACACGCGCCGCTGGAGTGCTTCCGCAAGGCGCTGGAGGCGTTCGGGGTTCCGGAGCCGTTCGGGGATCCGGAGGCGGCCTCGATTCCGGAGGGGTTCGCGGTTTCGGAGGCGGCCGGCGACATGGCTGCTCCCCGGGCATGAGCCCCGCCCACCTGCCCTGCACCGTCAGCACCCTGACCCGCACCCTGCTGGCCGGGCCGCCACGCCCCGCCCGTGTCATGGCCGTCGCCCGGCAGGCCCTGTACCTGCTGCCGTACGACGGTGACACCGCGCTCGCCGTGATCGTGCCCGGAGCCGTGCGCGTGCCGACCGCCGTGGTGCTGCCGCGGGCGGCGGGGGAGCGGCCGTTCGGCGGCGTGGCGGTCGGGGACGCGGGCCGGATCGGGGGCGGGCGCGTCGCGGTCGGGCATCTGCGGCTGGCCGCTGGGGAGTTCTGGGCGCCGCCCCGCGTCCAGGACACCCCGCACGGCCCCGCCCTCGACCGGCTCGCACGGCTGCGTCCGCCCCGCCCCCTGGCCGCCGAGGCCCGCCCCGCGGCGACCGTGCTCGTCCGCGCCCTCGCGCACGGGGCCGTCGGTGCGGGACGCCGCGCTGCCGATGACCTGTTGGGTCTGGGGCCCGGAGCCACTCCATCCGGCGACGACTTTCTGTGCGGCCTGCTGCTCGCCGCCCGCCTCTCCCCGCTGCCAGCCACCTGGCTGCCCGTCCTCGTAGCCACCGCGGAACAGGCCGGAACACGTACACCTCCGGTCTCGGCCGCGCTCCTGCGGCACGCCGCCGACGGTCACTGCATTCCGCAGGTGGCGGCGCTGCTGCACGCGGCGGCAACCGGCGCGGATCTGGCCGCACCGGTCAGCGACCTGCTCGCCGTCGGCCACAGCTCCGGGAGCGACCTGTTGCACGGGCTGTGCGCGGGGGCGCGGCTCGCCGGGGCGGGTCGCCCGTGCGTCGACGGCTCGCCGCGGGGGAGCCGTCGACGTGTTGCTGTCAGGCCCCGATCCACACCGTGGTGATGTTGCAGAACTCCTTGATGCCGTGGTCCGACAGCTCGCGGCCGTAGCCGGAACGCTTCGCGCCGCCGAAGGGGAGGGCCGGGTGCGAGGCCGTCATGCCGTTGACGAAGACGCCGCCGGCCTGGCTGTCGCGCACGAAGCGCTCGATCTCGTCCTCGTCACCGGTCCACAGGTTGGAACTCAGCCCGAAGGGCGTGTCGTTGGCGACGGCGATCGCCTCGTCCAGGTCCGCGACCCGGTACAGGGTCGCCACCGGACCGAACGTCTCCTCCAGGTGGATACGCATCTCCGGGGTCACATCGGCGATGACGGTCGGCTCGTAGAACCAGCCGTGGTCGGCGAAGTCCTTCGGTCGCTGCCCGCCGCACAGCACGGTCGCGCCGCTCTCCACCGCGTCGTCGACCAGCTCCTCCAGATCGCTGCGCCCCTGCTCGCTGGAGAGCGGGCCGACGTCCGTGTCCTCGTCGAGCGGATCGCCCACCCGCAGCTCCCGCATGCCGGACACGAACGCGTCCCGGAACTCCTCGAACACCGACTCGTGCACGATGAACCGCTTGGCCGCGATGCACGACTGACCGTTGTTCTGCACGCGCGCCGTAACGGCCTTCTCCGCCGCCTTCGCCACGTCCGCCGACGGCAGCACCACGTACGGGTCGCTGCCGCCCAGCTCCAGGACCGTCTTCTTCACCTCGTCGCCCGCGATCGAGGCCACGGAACGGCCGGCCGGTTCGCTGCCGGTGAGCGTCGCCGCGACCACCCTCTCGTCGCGCAGAATCCCCTCGACCGCGCCCGAACCGATCAGCAGCGTCTGGAAACAACCCTCGGGGTAACCGGCCCGGTGGAAGAGATCCTCCAGGTAGAGGGCGGTCTGCGGCACGTTCGACGCATGCTTGAGCAGGCCCACGTTCCCGGCCATGAGAGCGGGCGCCGCGAACCGCACGACCTGCCACAGCGGGAAGTTCCACGGCATCACCGCGAGCACCGGGCCGAGCGGCCGATAGCGCACGTGCGCCCGCACCGCGCCCGAATCGTGCACGTCAGACTCCGCCGGATGCTCGTCCGCGAGCAGCTCCGACGCGTGCTCCGCGTACCAACGCATCGTCTTCACGCACTTCAACGCCTCGGCCCGAGCCGCCGCGACCGGCTTGCCCATCTCGGTCGTCATCGTGCGGGCGACGTCGGGCGCGTCCGCCTCCAGCAGGTCCGCGGCCCGCTGCAGCAGCCTCGCCCGATCGAAGAGCGTCGTCGTCCGGTACGAGTCGAAGGCGCGCGCCGCCAGGGCGAGCCTGCGCTCGATCTCCTTCGCGGACAGGGCCTCGTACGTCTTGAGGGTCTCGCCGTTCGCCGGGTTGACCGTCGCGATGGGCATGCTGCCGACCTCCTCTGCGGGGTTCCTATGACCTTCCCGCGCGCCACGGACGCGCGCAACGCGGGCCGCGGGGCGATCCCGGGTACCCGCGGGCAGGCCCGTCAGACGCCCGCCCCTTGGATCATCGCCGCTGATCACTGTCCGCAGTCACCGCACCGCGGCGCACGCCTGAAGAGCCGCTGGCACGATCGCCCGGTTCAGAACACCTGAGCCGCGAGCCGGTCGAGGAAGATCGCTTGCGCCTTCACGATCCGGTCCCGCGCCGGATCGAGGCCGAACCAGGCCACCCGGTCCAGCTCGGGAAACTCCGCCATGCGACCGGAACCGCGCGGCCACTCCATCGTGAACGTCCCCGGCACCATCTCCGCCGGATCCAGATCCGCCTCCACCGCCCACACGGTCACGTGCTTGCCGCCGGACTGCACCGTCTCACCCAGCGGCAGCGCGGTCCCTGCCGGCGGCGGGAGTCCCAGCTCCTCCTGGAACTCCCGCCGCGCCGCCTCCCACGGCGTCTCACCCGGCTCGTACTCGCCCTTCGGCACACCCCACGCGCCCGCGTCCCTTCGCGCCCAGAACGGGCCGCCCATATGCCCCAGCAGCACCTCGACCCCTTCCGCCCCTCCCGCCGCGCGCCGGAAGAGAAGCAGGCCCGCGCTGCGCTTTCCTCGCCTCGTCCCATCAGCCATGCGCCAAGTCTCGGTGCAGGAACCGGATGACCGCGAGTACACGGCGATTGTGATCCTCCGACACGGGAAGCCCCAGCTTCCCGAAGACCGCCGCGACGTGCTTCTCCACCGTGCCCGCCGACACATGCAGCGACTCGGCGATCGACGCGTTCGACCGGCCCTCCGCCATCAGCTCCAGCACGTCCCGCTCCCGCTCCGTGAGCGAACTCAGCTCCTCGGTCGCCCGGCCCGCGCCCGCGAGCTGCGTCACCACCTCCGGGTCAAGCGCGGTGCCGCCCGCCGCGACCCGGGTGAGCGCGTCCGTGAACTCCGCGACGTTCGCCACCCGTTCCTTCAGCAGATATCCGACGCCCGCCGAGCCCTCGGCGAGCAGTCGCGTGGCGTACTTCGTCTCCACGTACTGCGAGAACAGCAGCACACCGGTCCCTGGCTGCTCGCGCCGGATGTCGATCGCCGCGCGCAGCCCGTCGTCGGTGTGCGTCGGCGGCATGCGGATGTCGACGACTGTCACGTCGGGCCGGTGTTCCGCGACCGCCGCTCGCAGCGCATCCGCGTCACTCACCGCCGCCACGACCTCGTGCTCCCGCATGGACAACATCTGGGCCAGCAACTCCCGCAGCACAGCGGCGTCCTCGGCGATGACTACGCGCATGGCCGGGATCGTCTCACGTGATCTCTCCGTAGTCCTGCCCGTAGTTCCGTCCGTAGTTCTGTCCGTATTCACTTCGCGCTCTCGCCTCCCGCCTCCCGCCCGCTCTCGCCTCCGCCGCGCCTACGTGTGCAGCGGCAGCGACACCGTCACCGCTGTCGGCCCGCCCGGCGGGCTCGTCACCTCCAGCGACCCGTCCACCGTCCGGGTCCGCTGCACCAGGCCCGCGAGACCGCCGCCCGGTTCCACGCGTGCACCGCCCTTCCCTTCGTCCGTCACCCGCAGCCGCAACGTGCCGTCCCCGGCGGCCAACTCCACCCCGCAGTGCCGCGCCCCGCTGTGTTTTATCGCGTTGGCCAGCAGTTCCGCCGCGCAGAAGTAGGCCAGGCTCTCCATCGCGGGCGCCGGCCGCTCCGGCAGATCCACGCTGACGTCCACCGGTAGCGTGCTGCGCGCCGCGAGCGTGCTCAGCGCGTCACCGAGCCCGCCGTCGAGCGCGGGCGGGTGCAGGCCACGCGAGAGATCGCGCAGCTCCGTGAGGACCTCCGTCGCGTTGTCCCGCGCCGCCTCCACCATGCGGTGCAGCTCCGGCCGGTCCCGGTCGTCCAACTGCTCACGCACCATGTCCAGACTCATCGCGAGCGCCACCAGACGGACCTGCGCCCCGTCGTGCAGATCCCGCTCGAGCCGGCGCAGCCGCTCATTGGCCTCCTCCACCGCCAGCGCCCGCTTCTCCTCCAAGTCGCGTACACGGTCCGCCAGTTCGCCGGGACCGAGCAGCGCCGGCATCAGCGTGCGATCCGCCTTGACGGCGATCCGTATCAGCCACGGCGCGATCACTACGATCAGCACACCCCGCAGCGCGGCACCGAACGCACCGGTCAGCGAGTGCACCTGCGGCTGCCCACCCCATGGCAACGGCGTCACCAGCGTCAGGTCCTCCGGCGTGAACGCCCACCGCACCGGCGCCGCCATGTTCACCGCGCCGATCACCCACCACATCACCCCGTACAGGCCCACCGTCGCCAGCGGCAGCTTCACCAGCACGTACGCGACCGCCCGCCACGCAGTCCCGTCCCGCAGTCGCGCCTCCACGCGCGCGAACATCCCGCCCTCGGCCGGCGGCGGGCCCGGCGCCAGCACCCGCTCGCCGAGCAGCACACCGGCAAGGCTTCGATGCAGCGCGCCGAGGCCGCGGGCCAGGTAGAGCCCGGCCAGCAGGAACACCGCGCCGAGAACCGCCCCGACCACCGTCAGAGTCAGCGCGGACCCCAGAGCCAGGGCGACCACGACGAGGAGGAAACCCGCCAGCGCGGGGGCGTAGCACAGGAGGCAGTACGCCGCCTCCGCCCACGCCCGCCGCGTCACGCAGGCCGTCAGCGCCGCCCGCACGGTCGGCAGGCCGACGAAGGGGAAGTCAGGCATCGCGGCGCGCCAGCAGCCGGTCGCCCACGGCGAGGAACGCCGCCGTGTACAGGCACAGCACCCCGAACCCGGCCCACGGCGACAGCATCCCGTCGACCGGCACCGTCACCGCCAGCGAATTGCCGGCGATCATCGTCGGGAAGAACTTCGCGACCGCCGGCCCCGTGGTCCCGGCCAGCAGCGCGGGCAGCACATACGTGATGCCGACCAGGACACCTATCGCACTCGCCGTGTGCCGGGTGATCGCGCCGATCCCAAGGCCCATCAGGCCGACCATCGCCAGATACGCGCCCGACATCAGCACGGCGCGCAGCACGACGGGGTCACCGAGCGAGGGCCGCGGCACACCGGGGGAGAGCGCCGCGGTCCCCGCGAGAAACGTCACGAACGTCACCACCTCGCCGATGGCCAGCGCGAGCCCGCCGAACACCGCGGCCTTCGCCGCCAGCGCGAGCCGCCGGTCGGGGACCGCGGCCAACGTCGAGCGGATCGTCCCCGACGAGTACTCGCCTGATATCACGAGGACGCCCAGCACGCCGATGATGAGCTGACCGAGGGCCACGCCCGCCAAGACGTTGTTCGTCGGGTCGAAGGACGCCACCTTCGAAGCCCCTTGCGGCGCCTTGGTGTTGGCGATCGTCACGACGCCCATGGCGATCATGCCGACCACGGTGAGGAGCAGCGCGTACATCGTCGAGCGCAGGCTCCGCAGTTTGATCCACTCCATCCGGGCGGCCTGCCGGAAGCCGTAGTGCCCCGCCAAGGCGGGCGTGTACGGCATGGTGCTCATCGGGCTCCTCCTGCCTGGTACACGGCCGCGCCGCCGGTGAGCGCGAAGAACGACTCCTCCAACGACCGTCCGTCCGCAGTGAGTTCGGCGACCGATGTGTCAGCGAGCAGTCTGCCCTGGCCGATCACCAGGAGATGGTCGGCCGTGAGGGCCATCTCGCTGATCAGATGGCTCGACAGCAGGACTGTACGTCCCTCGGCGGCCAGCGAGCGCAGCAACTCCCGTACCCAGCGGACGCCTTCGGGGTCCAGGCCGTTCACCGGCTCGTCGAACAGCAGCACCGCCGGGTCGCCCAGGAGCGCCGACGCGATCCCGAGGCGCTGCGCCATGCCGAGCGAGAACGAACCCGCCCGCTTGTGCGCGACTGCGGCCAGACCGACGGTCTCAAGGACCGCGTCCACCCGCGCCGGGTCGATGCCACCGCCCGCGGCGAGCGCCGCGAGATGGCTGCGCGCGCTGCGGCCCGGATGGAATGTGCGGGCCTCAAGCAACGCGCCGACCTGGCGCAACGGCCAGTCCAGCTCCGCGTACGGGCGGCCGTCGATGGTGGCGTGCCCGGCGTCCGGCCGGTCGAGATCCATGATCATGCGCATGGTCGTGGACTTCCCCGACCCGTTCGGCCCGAGGAAGCCCGTGACGCTCCCGGGGCGCACCCGGAAACTCAGGTCCTCAACGGCGACCGTCTCGCCGTACCGCTTGGTGAGACCCCTGGCCTCGATCATCCCGACTCCCTCTGCCCGCGTGCTCCGACGTCGCATCTTTCGTGTGACATCCACGCTAGGAAGCGGGACGATCCGCCGGAACGAGGTTGTCCTCCGACCTTGCTGGGGGAAAACCCCCAGGCCGCGGACGCGGGGGAGGAGCAGGTGCTCGTTCAGGCCCGCCCCCGCGGCACGACCCCTAACGCCGTCGCGTCCGCGAGATGCTGCCCCAGACGCAACCGCAGGGGCCCGATCGGCCCCGGCCGCTCCGACAGCAGGCTCAGCGAGCCCACCGCCCGGTCCGAGGCCCGCAGCGGCACCGCCACCACACACGCGAAGCCCAGGCTGCGCGCCATCGCCGTGTACGACGGCCAGTTGGCGCGCGCGTACGGATGCGCCAGCGGAACGCCGCTGATGGCCGTGGCGGAGCTGCGGCAGTCCAGACCGGGGCCCTCGCCCCAGGTCAGTGCGGCCCGCTCCAGGCGCAGGCCGCGTGGGTCGGACGCCGCGACCTCGACCCGGGTCGCGGGCGGGTTCAGCACCGCCACCGCCGACGCGACTCCGAGCAGCGACACACAGTTGCCGACGAGTGCACCGAGGGCCTGCGCACCACCGTGTACGGCGGCGTCGGCCACTTCCACGAACGCCGTCGCCAGCCGCTCGCTGTCCACCTGGTTCGCCTCGTACGGCACGCCACGCATGACGGTCCCCTTGCCACTGTCTCGTCCGCCCCGCGCGACGCAGCCACCCGTCCTGCCACTTGCCCGGCGGGCGGACTGTGCTCAGGGGGTATGCCCCCTGGGCGGACCGTACGAACCGACGGCGTACGAACCGACGGCGTACGAACCGACGGCGTACGAACCGAAGTCGGGAGAACCGAAGCCACACGAATCGACGGCGTACGAGCCGATCGCACCGGCGCAGCCGCCGCGCGCCCCGCCCCGCCTCACATGTGCACGGCCGACCCCTCGCCGGACATCACCTTCGGCGGCCCCGGCCGGTACAGGAGGAGCGTCACGACGAAGCCGACGCCGAAGAAGGCAGCCGACCACCAGTAGGCGGTCGAATAGCTTTCGATCGCGGCCTGTGCCCGCACCAGCGGTGTGGGCCGCTTGCCGACGAGGTAGCTGGTCGCGGCGGTCGTGGCCAGCGTGTTCAACAGCGCCGTGCCGATCGAACCGCCCACCTGCTGGCTGGTGTTGACCATCGCGGAGGCGACTCCCGCGTCGTGCGTCGCGACACCGGAGGTGGCGAGGTTCATGGCCGTCGCGAAGATCATGCCCATGCCGAGGCCCATCACCAACGTCGGCGGCAGCACATGACCGGCGTACGTGCTGTCGATGTCGAGGAAGGTCAGCCAGATCATCGCCCCCACCGCCAGGGCCATGCCCAGCGGAACGATCGGTTTCGGCCCGAACCTCGGCGCGAGGGAGTTCTGCGTGATCATCGACGAGAAGATCATGCAGGCGACCATCGGCAGGAACGCCACACCGGTCTGCACCGGCGAGAACCCCAGGATCTGCTGCAAGTAGTACGTCAGGAAGAGAAATACGCCGAACATGCCCGCACCGGCGATGAACATCGCCAGGTACGACGCGCCGCGATCCCGGTCGAGCGGCACGCGCAGCGGCAGCAGTGGATGCGTGGCGCGCGTCTCGAACCAGGCGAACGCGGCCAGCAGCACCGCGCCGATCACCAGGAAGCCCCACGTCGCGAACGCGCTCCAGTCATGGGTCTCGGCGTTGGAGAACCCGTACACGATGCAGAACAGGCCCGCCGACACCAGGATCGTGCCGGGTACGTCAAGCTTCGGACGGTCCGTGGGACGCCCGCCGTGCAACAGACGCAGGCCGCCCAGGAACGCAAAGGCGGCGAAGGCGAGGTTCACGAACAGGCACCAGCGCCAGTCGAGATACTCGGTCAGCACACCGCCGAGCAGCAGCCCGACCGCACCGCCCGCACCGGCGATGGCGCCGTAGATGCCGAAGGCCTTGGCCCGCTCCTTGGGGTCGGTGAACGTCGTCGTCAGCAGGGAGAGCGCGGCCGGCGCGAGCAGCGCGCCGAACGCGCCCTGCAGTGCGCGCGCCGCGACCAGCATCTCGAAGCTGGTCGCCGCACCACCGAGCGCCGAGGCCACCGCGAAGCCGACGAGGCCCACGAGGAAAACGGCCCTGCGGCCGACGAGGTCGGCGATCCGTCCGCCGAGCAGCAGCAGACTGCCGAAGGCAAGGGAGTAGGCGGTGACGATCCACTGCCGGTTTCCGTCGGAGAACCCGAGGTCTTTTTGGGCGGACGGCAGCGCGATGTTCACGATGGTGGCGTCGAGGACGACCATCAGCTGTGCCAGGCCGATCACGGCGAGGATCAGCCATCGGTGCTCGTGCCTGCCCCCGCCCGCGTACGGCACGGAGCCGCCGTCGGGCGGGGAGTTCTGTATGCCGGGTTCGGCGCCTGCCTGCGAGGTGTCGGACGAGCGATCCATCGTGGCCTCCAAACGACCGGACCCCCCGATCGACTTCGCCCACCACGCTAAGCGCCCTGGTCATGGCAGGCGACTGGAGAGGGAACGGGGCCGTTCCGCAGACATGGAGAACGGGGCCGCCCCCATGTCTGGAGGGCGGCCCCGTCGGATGCCGAGTTCGGCGGTTTGTGCTGAGCGTCAGCGGAGGTTCGTCAGCGGCTGTGCTCGTCCAGGGCGGCCGGCTTCTCGTCGGGCTTGCCGCCCGGCTCGGTGTCCGGCTCCGCGTCCGGCTTCGCGTCCCCCTGCGCGGACTGCTCGATCGCGCGCGGCTCGGGAACCGCACCCGTACCCGTACCCGTACCCGCGCCCACGACCGCCGCCTGGCGCTGCGGGAAAAGCCGCTGCGCGAGGGGCTGGACGAACCGCGCGGTGAGCGGGCCCACGATCACCAGGATCAGCACGTACGCGGTGGCCAGCGGGCCGAGGCGTGGCTCGATTCCGGAGGTCACGGCGAGGCCCGCGATCACGATGGAGAACTCGCCGCGCGCCACCAGGGCGCCACCGGCCCGCCAGCGTCCCTTGACGGAGATCCCCGCCCGGCGCGCTGCCCAGTACCCCGTCGCGATCTTCGTGCAGGCCGTGACCACGGCCAGCAGCAGCGCGGGCAGCAGCACCGGCGGAATGCTCGCCGGGTCGGTGTGCAGGCCGAAGAAGACGAAGAAGACGGCCGCGAACAGGTCGCGCAGCGGGGACAGCAGCGTATGCGTGTTCTCGGCGACCTCACCGGACAGCGCGATGCCCACGAGGAACGCGCCCACGGCCGCGGACACCTGGAGCTGCTGTGCGAGGCCCGCGACCAGGATGGTCAGACCGAGCACCACGAGGAGCAGTTTCTCCGGGTCGTCGCTGGAGACGAACTTCGAGATGTGCCGCCCGAACCGCACCGCGATGAACAGCACCAGACCCGCGGCGCCGAGCGCGATGGCGAGCGTGAGTCCGCCGGCCGCCCAGCCGACACCGGCGAGCAGCGCCGTGATGATGGGCAGGTACACCGCCATCGCCAGGTCCTCGAGCACCAGAATGCTGAGGATCACCGGCGTCTCGCGGTTGCCGAGCCGGCCCAGGTCCCCGAGCACCTTGGCGATCACGCCCGAGGACGAGATCCAGGTGACACCGGCGAGCACGATGGCCGCCACGGGACCCCACCCCATGAGCAGCGCGGCGATGGCACCGGGCAGCGCGTTGAACGTCATGTCGACGAGGCCGGCGGGATACTGCGTCTTCAAATTGGTGACGAGATCGCTGGCCGTGTACTCGAGACCGAGCATCAACAGCAGCAGGATCACGCCTATTTCGGAGCCGATGGCGACGAACTCCTCGCTCGCGCCGAGCGGCAGCAGACCGCCCTCGCCGAACGCGAGTCCCGCCAGGAGGTACAGCGGGATCGGTGAGAATCTCAGCCGTCCCGCGAGCCGCCCGAGCAGCCCGAGTGCCAAGGTGATGGCACCGAATTCGATCAGAAAGAGAGCACTGTGCATGCGGTCACTCCCGCCCCAGAATCATGGCCGCCGCGTCGACGCCCTCGCGGGTACCGATGACGATGACCGTATCGCCGCCCGCGAGCCGGAAGTCCGGCGTCGGCGACGGAATCGCGTCGGCGCGGCGCAGTACGGCCACGATCGACGCGCCGGTATCGGTCCGCATCTTCGTCTCGCCGAGCAGCCGCCCGTTCCAGATCGAGGCGCCCGGAATCTCGATGCGCTCGGCGACGAGCCCCAGGTCGGTGGTGTGCAGCAGGTTCGGGCTGTGGTGCGAGGGCATCAGCGCGTCGATGAGATACGTCGCTTCCCCCGACGTCAGCTTGAGCGACAGGTCGCAGGCGTCCGGGTCGTCCGCCCGGTAGGCGCTGAGGGTGCGGCCCCCGTCCCGATGGGCGACGACCGACAGCTGACGCTGCTCGCGGGTCGTGAGGTCGTAGCGGTAGCCGATTCCCGGCAATGGTGTCCTGCTAAGGCGTGAAGCGGGCACGTCTCTCCCCTTGTCCGTGCGTGGCCGCTGTCCCGGCGACCAATAGATGGCAGATGCAACTTTAGATGGATGTCCGTCACCCTATACGCGCCAAGCTTTGGCAAAAAAACGGTCAGGCGTAGAAAAGGCCGTACGAAGTCATACGAGGCCGTACGCCGAGCGGTCGTGCATCGACACGGTCACGCGCCGAGCGGGGGATGCGCGGCGAGCACCGCCTCCACCGTGTCCGCCTGCTCGGCAGGCTTGTCCTCCCGGTACCGCACCACGCGCGCGAAGCGGAGCGTCACGCCTGCCGGGTAGCGCGTCGAGCGCTGCAACCCGTCGTAGGCGATCTCCACGACCAACTCGGGCCGCACGGTCACGACGTGACCGTCGTCACTGACGGCCAGGGCGCGCAGCCGCTGCGTCTGCCAGGTCAGCAGCGCGTCGGTGAGCCCTTTGAACGTCTTGCCGAGCATCGCGTACGTGCCGTCGGGGCGGCGAGCGCCCAGGTGCAGGTTGGACAGCTTCCCGGTGCGCCGCCCGTGCCCCCACTCGGCGGCGAGGACGACCAGGTCCAGCGTGTGCACGGGCTTGACCTTCACCCAGGACGCGCCGCGGCGGCCCGCGCTGTACGGGGCCTCGAGCCCTTTGAGTACAACCCCCTCATGGCCGCGCGTGAGGGTGTCCGCGAAGAACGCCTCGGCGGCGTCCGCGCCGTCGTCCTCGACCACGAGGCGCCGTACCCGCATCGCCTCCGGCACGAGCCGGGCCAGCTGCTCGTGCCGCCTGGCGAACGGCAGGTCCAGCAGATCCCGCCCGTCGACGTACAGCACATCGAAGAACACGGGGGAGACCGGCAGCGCCTTCGCCGCACGCGCGACGTCGACCCGCGAACCGACCCGCCCCGCGACATCCTGGAACGCCCGCGGCCGACCGTCCTCGCCGAGCGCGATGACCTCCCCGTCGAGAATGAACCGGTCACCGGGGAACTCCCGTACGGCGTCGGTGACTTCGGGAAGCCGGCCGGTGATGTCATCGAGCGTCCGTGTGTAGACGCGTACGACATCGCCGTCCCGATGAACCTGCACGCGAATGCCGTCGAGCTTCTCCTCCACGGCGCAGGCACCCAACGTGGCGAGCGCCTCGCCGACGCCACCTGCGCTGTGCGCGAGCATCGGCAGCACGGGCCGGCCGACGATGAGCCGGAACTCGTCGAGCGCCTCGGGTCCGCGGGCGAGGAGCGCCTGCGCGACGTCCTGCAGCCCACCCGCCAGCATCACGGCACGCCGTACGTCGGCGGGGGCCGCGCCCGTCGCCTGCGCAAGGCCCTCGGTCGCGACGGCGTCCAGGGCGCCCTGGCGCACCTCACCGGTCACGAGCCCGAACAGAAACCGCTGCTCACCCTCGGTCGCGGCCCCCATCAGCTGCCCGACGAGCCGCTTCCGCTCGGCCTGCGACCCGGCGCCGGACACATCCCCGAGCTCGGTCATCAGTGCGTCGACGTCCTGCACGCTCAGTCGGGGCTCCGGCGCCGCCTCGACCCGCTCGCTCAGCACCCGCCACCCGACGCCGAGCCGCCCCTGGGGCAGCCGCCCCGCCAGATACGGGATGACGATCGGCACGTCGTCCGGATCGGCGTCCCGGAACAACTCGGCAAGCAGCGCGATCTTCCGCGACCGCGCGGAGGCGGCGGCGACGTCCTGGGACACCTGAGCGAGCCGGGCGAACAGCATGTAGCCATGGTGCTACGGGGGAGGTGGAGGCGCAGCAGGACCGCCGGCACCTCCTGCCCGCTCCCGGTTCGTTCAGCTGCCGGTCGAGAGCTCCCGCTCGATGGCCGCCACGACCTCCGGGGCGTCCGGCGTCGTCTGGGGCGAGAAGCGGGCGACGACGTCACCGGAACCGTTCACCAAGAACTTTTCGAAGTTCCAACGAACATCGCCTGTGTGCCCCTCGGCATCCGCCGTGTCCACAAGCTTCGCGTACAACGGGTGCCGCTCCTCGCCGTTGACGTCGACCTTCTCCGTCATGGGGAACGTGACGCCGTACGTCGCCGAGCAGAACTCGGAGATTTCGTCGGCGGTACCGGGCTCCTGCCCCATGAACTGGTTGCAGGGCACGCCCAGCACCGTGAACCCACGGTCCGCGTACTGCTTCTGGAGCTCCTCCAGGGCGGTGTACTGCGGCGTGAGCCCGCACTTCGAGGCGACGTTGACGATCAGGACGGCCTTGCCGAGGTACTGGCTCGGGTCGGCGGACCCGCCCTGCAGGCTGTTGATTTCTACTGCGTCGTAAACGGTCATGATCCGGAGCGTACGCCGCTGCCACGCCGTGATCGCGACCTGTCCCCGCTCAGGAGACGACGCGTGCCTGTGCGTCAGGGGGCAGACCCTGGTGGGCCTGCTGGACCCGCTTGGTCAGTAGCCGCGTCGCCGCCTCGGCCCGTTCAGCCGTGACAGCTTCCTTCGAGCCTGTGACGTAGACCCAGAGAAGCGTCGTCCCTACGCGCACCTTGGTGCCGAAGTACGCCTGCTTGCCGACCATCTTGCGCTCCGCGTTGCTTTCGTCACCCATGGAAGGAAACTTCTCGTCGCCGGTGTCGAGCTTCTCGTAGAGGCCATGGGCCGCACCTGGGGTGCTGCACGAATAGACGTTGAACCTGAAGCGGAGCCAGTCGGGCGTTCTGAGCGCGCCACGTGTGAAGTTGATGTTGCCGTCGACGACCACGTCCGAGCATCTGAACCGCCGAACGGCGCACACAGGAAGCCATCACTTTCCGTCAGGGGTTGCCCGATCCGCTTCCATCCCGGGAGGGATCGCCCATCGGGCAGCGCGCGCTTGAGATGGCCGGCCTTCAGTACAGCGACTGGCTTGGCGGCAGGCTTCGCGCGTGCTGCTTTCTGGGCGGCCGCCCCATCGCTCGCGCCCTCCCCCGAGTTGCATCCGGTGAGCAGCGCCCCTTGGTTGACGTGGCGTGATCATAAGCGCGCGTGCCGACCGCGCCGTGCGTGTCGGCTTGCGTTGAAAATCGAACACGCGATCTAATCTGGGTTATGCGGAACACGATCACTGAAGACCTCGTTCAGACACAGCGGGAGTGGGACGCGACCTACCGGCAGCTTGCCGATCGGCCCGGTCGTACCGCTCTGCGGCGGCGTCTGCTGTATCTGTCCCGGGTGTTGGCGGGCGAGAAGCTCACTCCGACGCAGAAAGCGGAACTGCGCCGGCGGGCGCGGAGTCGGGCGTGACGCCGCCTCTGGCTCGCAGGGCGAAGCTCGTGGTGGCGGTGGGTGCATGGTGCCGGAGATAGTCGTGCACAGGTCGTCCGCGTCGGGCGGAGGGCGAAGGGTCACGGTCGGCGGCGTGGACTTCGGTCTCGCCTGTGACGACCACGACCTGGTCGAGTTCCTGCGCCGGGCCGGACTGGATGATGCCGATCAACTGGTGTCCGGGGACTCGCCGATCATCCAGTGGCGCGGCGGGCGCGCGCACGAGTACGAGGCTGCCGGGGGGTAGCCCCACCTCGTTTGGGGTGGCTGCCCCAGTGTGTCTCGTGTCGTGCGCGGGCATCGTGGTGTCCTGGACCGGCACTTGGGCGTCGGTCCCTTCGGTCGTGAAGCCGCACTCCGCGCCCCCTAGGGGTCACTCCCAGAGGTTTCCCCGAGATACGTCGCCCCCTCTCGTTTTATTAACTTTCGTACCTTTACCTGTAGTTATGCCCGACTACTTGGTTTACGGCCTTCTTTTTCTGTGCGTCATGCCCCCGCTGGTGCCCAATTCGTGGCTGCTCGTCAGTGCTGGGGCCATGGCGGCGGACGGCCGTCTCCAACTCGTCCTGGTGCTGCTGGTGGTGATGGGCGCCGCCATCCTCGGCGACCTGCTGGTGTATCGGTCGACGCGGCGGTTCGGAGGGCCGGTGGTGCGGCGGCTGCGGCGCAAGCGGCGGCGTGCCGTGCTGCTCGATTGGGCTGCTGTACGGGTGCGTCGGCACGGGATCCCGTTCATCATCGGCATCCGGTTCCTGCCCACCGGGCGGTTCGTCGGCGCGGTGTCGGCCGGGCTCGTCGACGTACGGCCGGGCCGGTTTCTCGTCGCCTCTGGTGTCGCCGAGGCGGCCTGGGCCTCGTACTCGATAGGTGTGGGCCTGCTCGGCGGGGTCGCCGCGGGCGGGCCGTTCGCCGGCGCGCTGCTCGGGCTGGCGATCTCGGGAGTCGTGGCGATCCTGGCGGGCGCCGTCACATGTCGCGCAAGAACGCCGCGAGCGCCTGGTTGAAGGCCTCCGGATGTTCCATGTTCGGATAGTGCGCGACGTCGGGGATCGAGACCGCCAGGCCGTCGGTGACGCTGCTCGTCAGGCGCTCCGCCATGCCGATGTGGTCGGGGGAATCGAGCGCGCCGTTGACGGCGCGGACCGGGACCGGGATCGCGGCGGCGCGGAGCCAGGTGTCCTTGAGGGGGACGCTCCAGTCGGGCTCCTCCGCGGTGTGCTTGGACATCGTGTTCCACGTCATCGTGCGCAGGCGGTCCACGACGCGGGGGTCGATGTCGCTCAGGGTGCGGTGCGGGCCTGCCCCGAAGACGGTGAACGCCTCCACCGCGGCCGCCACATCGCCCGCGGCCATCGCCGCCTGCCAGGTGGTCCAGATCCCGGTCGTCCACGGGTCCGTGAAGTACGGCTCGCTGGTGCCGGCGCCGCTGATCACCACGCCGCCGACCAACGCCGGGTGCTCCAGCGCGGTGTCGATCGCGATACTGGCTCCCATCGAGATGCCCACCAGGACCGCCGGGCCAACGCCCAACTGGCGCAGCAGCGCGGCGAGATCGTCCGTGTGTCGGAACGGCCCCGCGGCGTTGGGGGACCGGCCGTGGCCGCGGGCGTCGGGGGCGATGACGCGGTGGGCCGCCGCCAGATGCGCGATCTGGTCGTCCCACATGTGGTGGTCGAGGAAGCCGCCGTGCAGCAGGACGAGGGGGCGGCCGGTGCCTTCGTCGATCCAGAAGAGGTCGGAGAGATCAGACATGACAACCAGGTTGTCATTACCGCCGTGCACTTACAAGCAGAATGACAACTTGGGTGTCATGATGGCGAGGTGAGTGACAAGCCTGCTAGCGACAAGACAGGGCGCAGTCCGGTGTCCGCAGACGTGGCCGACCGGCTCTCCGAGGTGTTCGACCTCGTGGGGCCGCTGTACCGGCGCGCGTACGTCAGAGTCGAGCGGGACGTCGCGGCCGAAGGGCTGTCGGTGGGCGTGCGGGCCGTGCTCAGCATGCTGCACGGGCGGGGCCCCATGACGGTTCCTCAGATGGGGCGGTTCCAGGCGCTGAGCCGACAGTTCGTGCAGCGGATGGTGAACGACGCCGCCGCCCGCGGACTCGTCGAGACCGCACCCAACCCCGCCCACAAGAGGTCCTCCCTGATCCGGCTGACCGAGGAGGGGCGCACCGTCATCGGCGCCGTGCTCGACCGCGAGCGGGAAACCCTGCGGGGCGTCGACGGGGAGCTCACGGAGGACGACGTCGAGACCTGCCTGCGCGTCCTCTCCGGCCTCCTCGCCGTCATGGACGACTGAGCCGCCCCCGCGCCACCAGCTCCACCGTCGTCGCCACCGCGATCGCCTGTACGGCCATCAGCGCCACCAGGACGAAGAGTTGCACCGCCCCGGCCGTCACCGGTGACGCCCCGCCCAGGAGCATGCCCACGAAGGCGCCCGGGAGCGTCACCAGACCTACCGTCCGCGTCTGGTCGAGACCCGGGAGGAGCGCGTCGGAGGCGGCGGGGCGGGCGATCTCGAGGCGGGCCTCGTGGGGGAGCAGGCCGAGCGCCAGGCACGCCTCCACCTCGCCCTTGCGCGCGGTCAGCTCGTCGAGGGCGCGGCGCCCCGCCAACACGGTCGCCGTGAGCGCGCCGCCGATCAGGATGCCGGCCACCGGGATCACGGCGATGCCACGGAGGGGCAGGAGGCCGCAGGCGATGAGCGAGGCCACGAGCGGAATCACCGGCGCCGCGATCGGCAGGGCCGCCCAGACCCACGTCCGGTTCGGGGTGAGGCGGCGGCCCGCCGTACGCGCGGCCACCGCCAGCATGAGCAGCAGGAAGGCCAGCAGCGCCGTTTCGTGGCGCACCACCCAGCCGATCAGGAGCGACACCACGGCCAGCTGGACCGCCGCCCGGACCCCGGCGATCGCGATGTCGCGGGCCCGGCGGCGCGACCCGTCCGGGGAGAGGCGGTACACCGCCGTCACCGCCGCCGCGATCACGAGGAGAACGACGAGCACCGCCACGAGAGTTCCGTTGACGGGCAGGAGGGTGGCCGCAGCCTGGGTTCGAACGCGCACGGGAACACAGTAGAGCGCCCCGACCTGGGCACCGGTGCTGTTCACCGCTCCACCGGTGAGCGAGGATGGGCGGGTAACAAAGCGTGAAGTTGCCGCGACTGAGAAAGAGGGCTGACCGTCATGGCACAGCAGGTGCAGGGCGTGATCGCGCGGGCCAAGGGGGCCCCTGTGGAGATCGCGACGATCACGGTGCCGGACCCGGGTCCGGGCGAGGCCGTCGTGAAGATCCAGGCGTGCGGGGTCTGCCACACCGATCTGCACTACCGGGAGGGCGGGATCAACGACGAGTTCCCGTTCCTGCTCGGTCACGAGGCGGCCGGTGTCGTCGAATCGGTGGGTGACGGGGTGAGCGAGGTCGCCCCCGGTGACTTCGTGATTCTCAACTGGCGTGCGGTGTGCGGGCAGTGTCGTGCCTGCCGTCGCGGGCGCTCCCAGTACTGCTTCAACACCCACAACGCGAAGCAGAAGATGACCCTGGCCGACGGCACCGAGCTGTCGCCCGCGCTGGGCATCGGGGCCTTCGCGGAGAAGACCCTCGTGGCCGCCGGGCAGTGCACCAAGGTGGACCCGGCCGCCTCTCCGGCCGCCGCGGGCCTTCTGGGCTGCGGTGTGATGGCCGGTCTTGGTGCCGCGATCAACACGGGCAACGTGGGCCGCGGCGACTCCGTCGCCGTGATCGGCTGCGGCGGCGTGGGCAACGCCTCCGTCGTCGGCGCCCGGCTCGCCGGCGCCGCGAAGATCATCGCCGTCGACATCGACGACGCGAAGCTCGCCACCGCGCGGGAGCTCGGCGCCACCCACACCGTCAACTCCCGCTCCACCGAAGCGATCGAGGCCGTGCGCCAGCTGACGGGCGGCTTCGGCGCCGATGTCGTCATCGAGGCCGTCGGCCGCCCGGAGACGTACGAGCAGGCCTTCTATGCGCGCGACCTGGCGGGGACGGTCGTCCTCGTCGGCGTGCCGACGCCGGAGATGAAGCTCGAACTGCCGCTGCTCGACGTGTTCGGGCGCGGCGGCGCGCTCAAGTCGTCCTGGTACGGCGACTGCCTGCCCTCGCGCGACTTCCCGATGCTCATCGACCTGTATCTGCAGGGACGCCTCGACCTCGACGCGTTCGTGACCGAGACGATCGCCCTGGACGACGTGGAGAAGGCGTTCGAGCGGATGCACCACGGCGACGTGCTGCGTTCGGTGGTGGTGTTCTGATGACCGGGAACACGGCACGCGTGGACCATCTGGTGACCTCCGGCACGTTCTCCCTCGACGGGGGCACGTGGGACGTCGACAACAATGTGTGGATCGTCGGGGACGACCGTGAGGCGATCGTCATCGACGCCGCCCACGACGCCGACGCCATCGCCGAGGCCGTCGGCGAGCGGCGGCTCGTCGCGATCGTGTGCACCCACGCCCACGACGACCACATCGACGCCGCGCCCGCGCTCGCCGCGCGCACCGGCGCGCCGATCCTGCTGCACCCGGCCGACACCGAGCTGTGGAAGCGCACGCACCCGGACCGCGCGCCGGACGGCGAGCTGGCGGACGGTCAGAAGATCGGTGTCGCGGGCGTGGAGTTGACGGTGCTGCACACGCCGGGGCACTGCCACGGCGCGGTCAGTCTGTACGCTCCCGCGCTCGGCACCGTGTTCACCGGGGACACCCTCTTCCAGGGCGGTCCCGGTGCCACCGGGCGGACCTTCAGCGACTTCCCGACCATCGTGGAGTCGATCAAGGACCGGCTGCTCACACTGCCGGCCGAGACCGTCGTACGCACCGGACACGGTGACAGCACGACGATCGGCGCGGAAGCACCGAACCTCGACGAATGGATCGCGCGCGGACACTGAGCCCGGGTCCCGGCCGGGGCGGCTCGACCGTCGCCCCCGCCGGAGCGTGGTTCAGCAGGTGGTCAGCACCGCAAGCACCGTCTTGCCGCCCCGCGGGTCGGCCCGCACGCTCCAGCGGCGGGCGAGCGCCTGGACCAGCGCGATACCCCGGCCCGACTCGGCCGTCCGCGACTCCGGCGCCAAGCGGGGGACGCCGGGCGCGTCGTCGTGCACCGCCACGGTCAGCTCGCCGGAGTGCAGGCACAGGCTCATCCGGCAGCTGTTGCTTTGTGCCTCCGTGGCGTTGGCGACCAGCTCCGACACCACCAGCTCGGCGTCCGTCATCCCCTCGCCCGCACGTCCGGCGAGAAATCCACGGGTCAGCCGGCGGGCCCACCGGGCGGCGCCCGAACCCTGCGGCATCAGGAATTCCACGCGCGCGGCACGCCGCTCGGCGCCCCTCGACGCACGCATGACGACCACTTCCTCTCCTGGCGGATGGTGCGCGGCTCGCCCATCGGTTACGGTCCCCTGCCCGCCGTTCCGCGGCCCTACACCACTTCTGCTCCTGTGCACCGAGTGCCCCGCGCCGGCCGGTTCAGGCCGTGTCAGCCGCTTTCCGTGGGGTGCGGGTGGGCCAGGGTGTCGAAGAACCGGTCGATGGCGGGCGAGGAGCCCCCTTCGGCACAAGGGGAGCGCTCCACCTGTGGTATCGGCAAGGCGCCCAGATGCGGTGCTCGGGCTTCCAGGGCCCGCGTCAAATGGAGCCGCTCCAGGGCCCGTTCTGCAGCTGAGGAGCGTACGTACTCGACCAATGTCACGCCCAGATGGTCCGCATGACTGCGTACCGCGGCGTACTCATCCGGTGTGAAGAGCTCCCGTAGGAGCGCAGTACTACCGTCCATGTCGGCATGATGCAGCCCTGGGTCGCGCCGCGTGGGCGGTTGGCATATTCACCCCTCGTTCGCGTGGAGTTGGCGCTGTTCGATGGCGCACGCGGGGGAGGGTGGCATTCAGAAGCGGTCGGGATCCGCGGCTGCCCAGTCCGCCGCCCAGGTCGCGGGCGGCTGCCCGGTCAACTGGCCCGGTTCCAGCCAGTCGTGGAGGTGCGCGTAGGAGACCGGCACGTCCGCCGTGTTGCGACGCATGAGCTGGTCCGGGCGCAGCTCGCGCGGATCCCGCACACCCATCGCCGCCATGATCTGCCCCGCGCCGCGCACGGTCGCCTCTTGGTAGTGGCGTACGCGCTCGGCCTTGTCGTCGACGTCCAGGGCGCGCACGCGGCGCGGATCCTGCGTCGTGACCCCGACTGGGCAGGTGTTCGTGTGGCAGCGCTGGGCCTGGATGCAGCCGACCGCGAACATCATGGCGCGCGCCGCGTTCGTGAAGTCGGCGCCCTGGAGGAGCCGCTTGACGATGTCGGTGCCGGTGGCGACCTTGCCGCTCGCCCCGACCCGGACGGTGTCGCGCAGCCCTGTGCCGACGAGCGCGTTGTGGACCGTGATCAGCCCCTCGGTGAGCGGGGTGCCGAGGTGGTCGGCGAACTCCAGTGGCGCCGCGCCCGTGCCGCCCTCCGAGCCGTCCACGATCACGAAGTCCGGCGTAACGCCCTCGGCGACCATCGCCTTGCACACGGCGAGGAACTGCGTACGCGAGCCCAGGCACAGCTTGAAGCCGACGGGCTTGCCACCCGCGAGTTGCCGCAACTCGGCGAGGAACAGCACCATTTGGCGTGGGGTACCGAACTCGCGGTGGTAGGGCGGCGACACCACGGTCTCGCCCTCCGGCACGTCCCGTACGCGTGCGATCTCCGCGTTGACCTTGCCGCCCGGCAGGACGCCGCCGATGCCCGGCTTCGCCCCCTGCGACAGCTTCAGGGAGACGCACTTGACGTGCTCGTGCGCCACCTTGTCGGCGAACTCGGCGCGGTCGAAACGGCCTTCGCGCGTGCGGCAGCCGAAGTAGCCGGTGCCGATCTCCCACACCAGGTCGCCACCGTGCGTCAGATGGTGGTCGGACAGGCCGCCCTCTCCGGTGTCGTGCGCGAAGCCGCCGAGGGCCGCGCCCTTGTTGAGCGCGCGGATCGCGTTGCTGGACAGAGCGCCGAAGCTCATCGCCGATACGTTGAGCAGCGCCATGTCGTACGGCCGGGTGCAGTCGGGGCCGCCGACGCGGACGGTGGTCGGCCGCTCGGGCGGGTCGACCGGACGCATCGACGGCACCAGGAACTCGTGCCCCGAGGCGTACACGTCGCGTTCGGTGCCGAACGGCTCCTCGGCCTCCTGCTGCTTCGCCCGCTCGTAGACGATGCTGCGCACGTCCCGGTCGTAGGGCCGGCCGTCGTAATTGCGCTCGACGAAGTACTGCTGCATTTCGGGGCGCAGGGCCTCCATCAGGAAGCGCAGATGCCCGAGGACCGGATAGTTGCGCAGCACGGAGTGGCGCGACTGGGCCAGATCCCACACGCCAAGCGCCGCCAGGGCGAGGAGTGGGGCGGCGGCGAACCACCACCACGAGGAGAGCAGGAGCGACAGGGCCAGGGCGGCGGCCGCTCCGGCGACGGCGACGAGGAACACGAGGAATCTGGACACCTGTCGAGTCAACCGCACCGCGCCGCTCATGGCACCGGGCGACACAGGAAGACGGAGCGGGCGTGGGGTGGACCGCCATCGATCATCTCGGTTAAGTTAGGCAAGGCTTACCTAATGGAGGTTCGGGATGGGTGTCCGACAGATCGCTGCCGCCGTGCCCAGCACGGCGGCCCACGCACGCTCCGTGCTCGCCGCCGCATGGACCTGCGGCGTCACCACCGATGTGGGGCAGGACGACCTCGTCGGCGCACACCGCGTCGACGAGGACGGGACGGTGCGCATCACGCCACCGCCCGACAGTGTGCTGGCCGCCGCCGTGCTCTGCTCGCCGCACGGACGGCCCACCACGCTCCTGGAGTTCGCCGACGCGGCGCCCGTCCCGGTACGCGACCGGGTGCGCGCACGGGTATGGCTTTCGGGCGAGCTGCTGCCGCGCGGTGAGGAGTTGGTGCTGCGGCCCGAACGGGCGGTCCTGCAGACCCGGTCCGGCCGCACCGGCGTCGACCTCGACGAATTCGCCGCCACCGCGCCCGACCCGCTCGCACTCGCCGAGCCCCGCCTGCTCACCCATCTCGCCGACGCCCACCCCGAGGCCGTCGAACAGCTCACCCGGCTCATCGCGCCGGACAGCCTGCACGGCGTCGTCCGGGTCCAGCCGCTCGCCGTCGACCGGCACGGCCTGACGCTGCGTCTGGAGCGGATGCGCGGCCAGGCCGACGTGCGCCTCGCCTTCCACCGGCCGGCCGACGACCTGGGTTCGCTCACCGAGCGCATGCACCAGCTGCTCGCCTCCGCGCAGACCGTCAGCCGCCGCCGGAGGTGACCCTCTCGCGGGCAGTCGCCTGTTCGGGCAGGGGCCGTCGCTCTGTCGGCCGCCGGAACGCCCAGTCCATCCGGGGCTCGACGACGTAACGGAACACCCGCCGCACCGGTTCCGTGCACAGCGCGGTGATGAGGGTGACCGCCGCCGCCGTCACGGCCAGCTCACCGAGCGGGCTGTGCAGCCACGGGTGGTCGTACCAGCCCCAGAACCGGGAGGACTTGATGACGAAGCCGTGCAGCAGATATGCGTAGATCGTCCCGGTGCCGAGGGCCGTGAACCACAGCCTGCGGCCCGGCACCCACGCCAGGAAGCACGCGCTCAGCACCAGCGCGAGAACGAACAGGGCGGGCGTCGCGAACAGACCCGCCCACCCGGGCACGCCCCGACCCTGGACGCTGCCCCGGTGGTAGAACCAACCCGCGTCGAACCACGGCGCCACCCAGTACGCGGCGAGCAGGGCCGCGCCCGCGACGCCCAGCGCCACCCACCGCACGCGCCACGTCCGCAGCCGCGCGAAGTGCTCGGGCCGCAGCACCAGACCCGCCACGAAGAACGGCAGGAACTGCAGCACCCGCTGGAGCGCCAGGTCCCCGCCCGCGCCCGGCCACATCGACATGGCCGTACCCACGGCCAGCGACACGAGCACGGGATGGCGCAACCGCAGCCACAGCGGTGTCGAGAGCCGCCAGACAAACATGGCCACCAGGAACCACATCAGATACCAGGGGTCCAGCAGGCTGATCGGATATCCCGGATCGTCCTGCGCCCACCGGTAGAACAGCGTGTACCCCACCTCGAAGACGAGGTAGGGCACGACGACCCCGGTCACCAGGCGCCGCAGGCGGTGCGGGGCCATGTCGAAGCTGCGCGAGAAATAGCCCGACACCAGCGCGAACGCCGGCATGTGGAAGGCGTAGACGGTGAGGTACACCGCCGTCACCGCGTGGGAGCCGTAGGTCAGCGGCTCCCACGCGTGCCCGCAGGCCACGAGGACGATCGTCAGGAATTTGACGTTGTCGAAGTACGACTCGCGTGCCTGTCCTGCCATGTGCGTTCGCCGCGCCCTCCACATCGGGACGGTCCGGGTCCCCTGCCCGTACCCCTCGGGAACCGTTCCATGAGTGGAGGTGTGACACAAGTGGCGTATGCGGCGCGGCGGGTCAGACCGCCGTGTATGCGCCATCCACGAGGTGGTAGCTGCCCGCGATGAACGAGGCGCGGTCCGAGAGCAGGAACACGATCAGCTCGGCGACCTCCTCGGACGTGCCCAGGCGGCCGGCCGGGTGCAGCCCGACGAGCCCGTCGTGGGCGGCCTTGTCCATCTCCTTGAGGAGCGGGGTCTCGATGAAGCCCGGGCCCACCGCGTTGACGCGGATGCCCTTCGCGGCGTACTCGGCCGCGGCCGTCTTCGTCAGGCCGACCACGCCGTGCTTCGCGGCGACGTACGCGGGGGAGCCGGCGAAGCCGACCGAACCGAGGATCGAGGCGACGTTCACGATGGCGCCGCCGTTGCCCGCGGCCTGCATGGCGGGGATCTCGTAGCGCATCGAGTAGAAGACGCCGTCCAGGTTCGTCCGCACCACGCGGTCGTACACGTCGATGTCGTACTCGCCCGTGGGGGCGCTCGCGCCGCCGATACCGGCGTTGTTCACGGCCAGGTCGAGCCCGCCGAACGTGTCGACGGTGAAGCGGACGGCCGCCTCGACCGAGGCGTGGTCGGTCACGTCGACGGCGACCGCGGCGGCCTTCAGGCCCTCCGCCTTCAGCGTCTCGGCGGCCTCCTGGGCGCCCTTCTCGTTGTAGTCCGCGATGACGACGTTCGCGCCGCCGCGGCCGAGGCGGCGGGCGGTGGCCAGGCCGATGCCGGAGGCGGAGCCGGTGACGAGGGCGGTCCTGCCGGCGAACTCGGCGGCGTAGTCCGTCACGTTGCCGGTGGTGGGGATGGTGCTCATGGTGCGATTCACTTTCTGGTTGCGACGTCGGGGGCCGCCGCGTCGGCGGCCTCCTCGATGAGGGCGTCGTAGGCCCGCGCCACCAGATCGGCGAGGTCTTCGGCGTCCGTGCCCGCGCCGCGCGCCCAGGTGCGCAGCGCGGCGGTCAGCACTCCGGCGGCGGCGCCGACGACGACCTCGGGACGTGGGTCCCGGGCCGGGTCGGTGCCGAGCCGGTCGGCGATGATGCGTACGGACTCGTCCTGGGCGTCGACCCGGATGCGTTCGTACGCGGCGAAGAGGGCGGGCTCCGTGTCCACGACGGCGTACAGCTCGCGCAGCCGCGGACGGTGGTGCCAGGCGGAAGTCCTCCGGTCGGCGAGCCAGTCCGCGACCGCTCCGCGGTAGGCGAGCAGTGGCGGCTCGCCGGCGGGGCGCTCGCGCAGCGCCGCGTTGATCCCCGCGCCGTCGGCACGGGTGAAGTCCAGGGCCGCGTCCTCCTTGCCGGTGAAATGCCGGCTGAAGGTGCGGCGGGTGACGTCCGCGCGCTCGGCGATGGCCTCGACGGTCACCTCGCCGAGCCCGCGGTCGAGCACCAGCTCGACGGCGGCCTCCGCGAGCGCTTCACGCGTCCGGCGGGCCTTGGCCTGTCGGCGGTCGCCGGCGGGTCGGGGGTTGGTGGCCTCGTTCGCCTTCATGTCTTCGACAGTACACCCGAATGTCCCAATGGGACACATGTCCCGTCGGGACATTCATGCGGAGGTGTGTGTGACCTGGTCCGTCAGGCGTGCCAGTGCCCGTGCAGCGCGGCGGTCGTGAAGCCGGGGCCGTACGCGACCATCGTTCCGCGGCTGCCCGCGGGCGGCGGCTCCTGGTGGGTGCGCTCCAGGACGCGGAGGACGCTCACGCCGCCCAGGTTCCCCTCGTCGGTGAGCGTGGCCGTGGAGTGGCGGGCGTCGTGCTCGGTCAGCCCCAGGGCCGTGGCCGTGTCCCCGATGATCCGCGGGCTGCCCGGATGGATCACGGCGAAGTCGGTGGGGCGCGCGCCGAGCCAGCCGGTCAGGCTCGGCAGGGTCACACCGAAGGCCGCGCGGCCCTGCTTCGTGGCGTCGAAGTGCAGGCCGTCGGCGGTGATCCGGCCGCCCAACTGGCCGGCGGTGTCCGCGAGGACGTGCTCGAAGCTGTCCTCGCATGCGAAGCCGGGGCCGAGCGGCTCGTCGCTGACGACGGCCGCTCCGGCCGAGTCGCCGAACAGCGCCTTGTAGATCATCGCGTCGATGCCGGTGTCGCTGTGGTGGTAGACGGCGGAGATCACCTCGGCGGCGACCACGAGCACCCTGCTGCCGGGGCGGGCCGCCACCATGTCCGCCGCCCTGATCAGCGACTTGGTGCCGCCCGTGCAGGCCAGCGTCGTATGGGCGAGGGAACGGGCGGTGGGCCGCAGCCCGAGCCGGGTCATGAGGTGGACGTCCAGGTTGGGCGCCGCCCACCCGGTGGAGTGCGTGGTGACCACGCCGTCCAGGTCCTCCGTTCTCAGGCCCGCCGCCGCGATGGCCGAGGCGGCCGCCTGTTCGGCGAGGTCGAGCGCGTCCGCGAACGCGGTGGGGGCACGCTCGGCGATGCCCGCCACGCCCGCGACCGTGGGGGAATCGAGCGGTCGGGAGAAGTAGCGGGTCCGTACGCCGCATCCCTGAACGGCGCGCACCGCGGCGGCGATCCGCGGATGGCCCGGATGACGGGCGCGTATGTCGTCCGCGATCTCGTCGGTGGTCACCTTGTGGGCGCCGAGGACGGTGTGCGGCATCGAGACGTAGGCGGGCATGGCTGACTCCCACGGGGCTCAAGGGGTTGAAGAGGGCTGTGGGGGGCCTGCTCAACCTACGTCGCTCCGACGCGTATGCCACGGGGAGGTGTGGCCTGAGGGGCGGAAATCAGCCTGCGCGCAGGGCGGGGTTCCTGGGGTGTGCGCGGTGTACGCCCGCGTGGAAGACCAGGATCATCAGGCGCGCACCTGGCGTGGTGAGCGGCTGGGCCGCGCACATCGTCGCCCAGCCGGGGCCCAAACGGGCGTGCAGCAACGGCCGTTCGTCGCCGTCGGGGTGCATGGCGGAGCCGCCCGACTCGTAGATCGGGGCCGCTTCCGGGTCGGCCAGCACCTCCTTCTCGATCTGGGCGAGCGTGTCGTCGTCGGGGCGCGCGGCGAGCGCGGCGCGCAACTGGGGCAGGAGCAGCGGCGCCCATGCGTTCCGCCAGTCCACCAGCATGTGGCGGGCGTGCCGGTCGAGCAGCATCCAGCGCATGGTGTTCACCGGGGGCCGGTGGTCGGGGAACAGCTCCGTGAACGCCCGGTTGCACGCCAGCAGGTCCCAGGACGCGTCCGAGACGTACGCGATGTGGTCGATGCCGTCGACCGCTTCCTGCCACACGCCGGGGATCTCCTTGCCCGACGTCGGATACAGCGGCCCCGGCGGGTCCTGCAGCAGTGCGTAGCGGCACAGCAGCACCCACTCCTGCTCATTGAGCCCGAACAGCCGCGCCACATCGCGCAGCAGTTCCGCCGGCGCGTTCGGGTACGTGCCCGACTCCAGCCGGTGGTACGTGCCGAGCGTCCGGTGCAGCAACTGGTCGACCTGGTGCTGGGAGAGGCCGGGGGCGCGGCGACCTTGCCCCGTCGGCCTGCTGAAGCCGTGGGATTCGGGGGCTATGAGGGCGCGCCGTTCACGGAGCAGGGCCCGAAGCGCCGTCTTGTTCATGGTGGGTAATCCCTCGTTGTTCACGCCGGGTTGAGCGTCCGCAGTCTAAATAGTCCCAAGGTCTTTGGTAATAAACATTGCCCGAAGAAAACGATCAGGCGATGCGTCATGATGGCGAGAGTTGGGTTGCCCACCTGCTGGTTTCCTCGCCCGTGCGCATGTGGGCGCGGCGTTGCGGCACTTGTGCCGGGCCACTCGAAAATGGCTGAAATTTTCCGCTACGGGTAACCCACAAGCCTCTGCGACCGTTCACGCAGGTGCGAGTGGGGCCGGGCCACCAATTGCGTTACATGTGGCCGGAAAATGCGTTGTGAGACGCAAACGCCCATACTCGTCCGGGCGGCCGGTGGAGGTCACTGGCTGCGGTCGGTGCCGTCACTCGCCATCACGTAGCGGCCACGGCACCGACCGCGCCCGGTCCCGCGCCGCGTCACCGGCCGGCCTTGTGCACACTCCGTACGTAGTCGTCGGCCGCCGCGTCGAGGCCGATGTCGTGCTGGGCGCGCTCGGACAAGTACCAGCGGTGCTCAAGGAGTTGGTGGTACAGCTCGGCCGGGTCCATCGGCGTGGACACCCGGTCGCGGACGGCGCGGACCGTGGGGCGGAACACGTCACGGACCCAGCGGTGGGCGAGGACCTCGGGGCGCGCGTCGGCCGCGTCCTCCTGCGTCGCCATCCAGCTCTCCAGGTCGGCGAGGAGCCGACGCGCCTGGTTCTCCTCGGCGTCCATGCCGGTCAGGCGCAGTAGTTGACGCTGATGGTGGCCCGCGTCGACGACCTTCGGCACGAACGTGACGGTGTCGCCGTGCGGAGATCGGGAGATCTGCATCTCGGCCACGTCGAAGCCCAGATCGTTGAGCCGGCGGATGCGGCGGTCCATGTAGTGGTGCTTACCGGCCGGGTACACCGACGTACGCGTCAACTCGGTCCACAGGTTCGAGTACCGCTGCACGATCTCCGTACCGAACTCGATCGGATCGATCGACGGGTGCAGCGCGCCCGACGCCTCCAGGTCGAGCATCTCGCCCGCGATGTTCACCCGCGCCAGATCGATGTCGTACTCCCGCTGCCCGTCGCTCAACCGCGGGTGCAGCTCGCCGGTCTCCGCGTCCACCAGATAGGCGGCGTACGCGCCCGCGTCCCGACGGAAGAGGGTGTTGGACAGCGAGCAGTCGCCCCAGGCGAAGCCGCTGAGATGCAGCCGCACGAGGAGCACGGCCAGCGCGTCCATCAGCCGGTGCACGGTCGTCGGCCGCAGCGTCGTCTCGAACATCGAGCGGTACGGCAGCGAACCGCCCAGGTGCCGTGTGATGAGCACGGGCTCCAGCGGGGACCCGTCGGACTGCTCGCGGCCCGTGACCACGGCGAGCGGATCCACCGCGGGGATCCCCAACCGGTCGAGCGTGCGCAGCAGTTCGTACTCGCGCAGTGCCGGGCGCTCGGCCAGCTCCTTCACGGCGACGACCTCGTCCCCGGCGCGCGCGTAGCGCACCACGTGCCGCGAGATGCCGCGCGGAAGCGGCACCAGGTACTCCTCGGGCCACTCCTCAAGCGGGATGTGCCAGGGCAGGGCGAGCAGGAGCACCGGGTGCTCGGGGTTGGTGGCGCTGATCTCGAGCGGCATGACCACCAGCGTAAAGGGGGCCCGACGCCGCCTCGGCCTAGAGTTCGAGGACCGGTTCCGCGCGCCCCGACGCCAGGGAGCGTTCGGCCGCCGCGAGGGTCTCCGTGAGCCGCAGGCCGAACCGGGCGTCGCACGGGTGCGCCGGGCCGCCGCGCGCCGCCGCCAGCAGCGTGTCGACGGCGCGGGCCAGCGCCTCCTGGGCCGTGCCGGTGCCCGTCGGCATCGCCGACACGCCCAGCGTGCCCCGCAGTTCGACCGTGGTGCCGGCCGCCGCCGGGGGCGTGGTCAAGCTCAGCGTCGACGTGCTGGAGACGCCGCCCGCGTGCTGGAACACGAGATGCACCGTGTCACCGGGGCCGGCGTGCGCCGCCACCGTCCGCACGTCGCCCAGGATCGGCAGCAGCACGGAAAGGGCGTGCGGACCGACGTCCCACAGGGCGCCCTTCTCGGCCCGCCACGGTGTCGTGGCCCGCACGTGCGCGTCGTCGCCGGGCGTGTACAGCGCGGCGTTCCAGTCGGCGCGACCTGTGAACCAGCCGTCCGTTCCGGCCTGTTCGGCGACCCAGGCCGCGGTGACCGGTGCGTGCCGCAGCGTGCAGAAGACGGTCGACGCGACGCCCGCGGTGTCCGCCGCCTCCACGACGGCGCGGGCCGCGTCGGGACGGGTCGCCAAAGGCTTGTCGAGGAGCAGATGACAGCCCGCCGCGGCGGCCCGCGCGGCGAGCGGGGCCTGCACGTCCGGCGGCACCGCGAACGCCACGACGTCGCTCGCCGCGAACAGGGCGTCCACATCGTCGTACGCCGTCGTGCCGTGCTCCGCCGCGAGCTCGGCCGCCGCCTGTGGCCTGCGCCCCCAGATCCCGACGAGGTCGACGTCCTTGTGGGCATCGAGCGTGGGAGCGTACGTCCGCCCGGCCCATGAGCCGGTGCCGACGAGGCCGAAGCGCGCAGGGCGGGAATCGGTGAGCGGGGTGGAAGTGGTCATGAACGGCAGTATCCGCCAGTTGGTTGCCCCATGCACAGAGGGCGGGCCGAGTGGTAGAGACAGGGCATGGGGTTCGGAGAATACTGACGCACCGAACCGGTCGACCGGAGACACATGAATACTGCACCGATATCGGCGCCGCGCCCGCGCGAGCGGTTCGCCGTGCCCGTGCTCGCCTTCGGCGGCATCCTCATGGCGGTCATGCAGACCGTCGTCGTCCCGCTCCTGCCCGATCTGCCGCGGCTGACCGGCGCCTCGCCCGCCGCCGTGTCCTGGATGGTCACCGCGACCCTGCTCGCAGGCGCCGTCCTCACCCCGGTCCTCGGCCGGGCCGGCGACATGTACGGCAAGCGGCGCGTGCTGCTCGGCGCGCTCGCCCTCATGACCGCGGGCTCGGTGGTGTGCGCGCTGACCTCCGACATCCGGGTGCTCATCGCCGCCCGCGCCCTGCAAGGCGCCGCGGCCGCCGTCGTGCCGCTGTCCATCAGCATCCTGCGCGACGAACTCCCGCCGCACCGCACCGGATCCGCCGTCGCCCTCATGAGCTCGACGGTCGGCATCGGCGCGGGCCTCGGCCTGCCGCTGGCCGCGCTCATCGTCCAGTACGCCAACTGGCACGTCATGTTCTGGGCGACCAGCGCCCTCGGCGCGCTCGGCCTCGGCCTCGCCTGGTGGGCGGTGCGCGAGTCACCGGTCCGCTCCCCGGGGCGCTTCGACCTGCTCGGCACGCTGGGGCTCGCCGCGGGCCTCGTCTGCCTGCTGCTCGGCGTCTCGCAGGGCGGCCAGTGGGGCTGGGGGAGCCCCGCCGTCCTCGGCCTGTTCGCGGGCGCCTTCGTGGTCCTCGGCCTGTGGGCGTGGCAGCAACTGCGCATCGAGCGGCCCCTGGTGGACCTGCGCCTGGCCGTCGGCCGCCGGGTCGGGCTTCCGCACCTCGCGGCGCTGTTCACCGGCTTCGCCTTCTACGCCAACTCGCTCGTCACGGCGCAGCTCGTGCAGGCCCCCGTCGCCACCGGCTACGGGCTGGGCCTGTCCATCGTCGCGACCGGCCTGTGCATGCTGCCCAGCGGCATCATCATGCTGCTGTTCTCACCGGTCTCGGCCCGGATCTCCGCCGTACGGGGCCCTCGGATCACGCTCGCCATCGGGGGCGTGGTCCTCGCCATCGGCTACGCGGTCCGTATCGTCGACAGCACCGACCTGTGGGTGATCCTCGTCGGCGCCGCCGTCGTCTCGACCGGCACCACCCTCGCGTACTCGGCGCTGCCCACGCTGATCCTGCGTGCCGTCCCGGCCTCCGCGACGGCCTCCGCGAACGGCGTCAACGTCCTCATGCGCACCATCGGGCAGGCCGTCTCCAGCGCCGCCGTCGTCGCCGTGCTCGTGCACCACACGACGCGGGTCGGCGGCGCCGAAGTACCGTCCCTGGCCGGTTATCAGCTCGCCTTCGCGATGGCGGGTTCGGTGGCCCTGGTGGCGGCGGCGGTCGCCCTGGCCGTCCCCTCCGACGGCCCGTCGGGCCGCACCGTCGCGGGCGCCGCGGCCCCGGCGCCCACCGCGAAGAGAGCGTGAGGAGGCGACCGCCGACGTCTCTCAGGCGTGCTGAACGTGCGGCGGCTCGAACCCGACGACGGTGCGCGCGCCGTCGGCCCAGTGAACCGTCAACTCCCCGTCCAGGAGGGCGACATCGGACGCGGCGTCCACGAGGGGCGTGTGCGGCGGCTCCGCGCCGAGTGCGGCCAGCGCCGCCAACACCGTCGTCCCCTCGACGTCCGCTGCCAGGCGCGGGACCCGTACCCACGGCTCGAACGCCGTGCCCTGGGGCGCACGCACTTCGTCCCGCCGGTCCCAGCCGCGCAGGCCGACCAGCTCCGAGTGCAGCGCCTCCGTGGCCCAGCCGGTGAGCGTCACTCGCGCCCCGTGCGGGGCACCGACCACCCGGTGCACGCGCAGCTCGTACGCGCCGCGCGCCACGGTCACGCTCTCGACGCGGAGCCCCGGCACCATCGGCGGACCGGACGTGAACACCGGCCGGTGCCAGGACGCCGCCCAGCCCCAGCCGTCGCCCTGACCCGCCCCCAGCGGGTGGATGCGGCGCCGGGCGCTGGCGATGCCGCCGACCTCGACCGAGAGATGGTTGTCCGCCGCGTTGGACGGGGACGTGGGCCCGGTGTGCGTGGAGTAGGCCTGGTGGCTGTAGAGGGAGTCGGCCTCGGCCGCGTCCTCGCCCTCGAAGGGGCGGACGTGGTCGCTGCCGTGGTTGTGCAGCCGCACGATGCCGTCCACCTGCGTGGACTGCACCAGCAGGCCGGGCGCGGGCAGCGCGAGCACCCGGTCGGGGCCCTCGCTCGGCGCCACTTCCTCGGTCGCCGTCCACAGCGGATCGTCCTCGCCCGCCAGCAGCGAGACGAATCCCTTCGATGCCCAGTACGGGGACGCCGGGCCCGAGTAGTTCTGCAGCGTCGCGTCGTGCGGGCCGTGCCAGCCGAGGCTGAGCAGACCCTCGTCCGTGACGCCGCCACGGTCCAGGAAGTAGCGCAGGTTCCCGCTGATCAGACGGCGTGACGCGCCCGGGGACAGCGGCGTGTGCCCGGTGACCGCGCCGATGCCGACGGCCGCCGACGCCGCGAACCGGTAGGTGAGCGAACGCCCGAAGTGGATCGGTGCCCCGTCACCGCCGAAGAGCAGCGAGAACCCGTCGAGGTGCTCGCGCAGCCGCGGACCCATTCGCTGCGACAGGGCGGAGTCGCCCGTCAGGTGCGCGTGCAGCATCGGGTACAGGTGCAGCGCCCACCCGTTGTAGTGGTCGAAGGCCCGGCCGTCGCCGTCGCGGTACCAGCCGTCGCCCTCGTACCAGGTCTCCAGCAGGTCGAGCGCCCGCTGGATGGCGCGGGCCGTCGCCGCGTCGGACCGGCCGACGGACTCCAGGAACGAGGCCACCATGAACGGGAAGAGGTACCAGTTGTTCGGCGCGGGCGTGTGCGCGATCGCGCCGCGCAGCCACTTCTCCGCCCGGTCCTGTACGTCGCCGTCGAGCCGGTCCCACAGCCACGGGCGCGTCAGCGACAGGCCGAGCGCCACCGACGCGGACTCCACCATCGGCTGGCCCTGGATGTGGTGGTCGAGGATCAGCGGCCAGGACTCGGCGTCGTCGCGCCCCGGCGTGCGGGTGCCCGCCGCGAGGCCGGACGCGTACCGGTCGAGCCAGCCGTGCGGGTCCTTGCCCTGCGCGCCCGCGACCCGGAAGCCGGCCGCCAGGAAGGTACGGGCGTACCCCTCGAGGCCGTCCGAGCGGACACCGGACGCCGAGGGCCGGCCGGGCAGGTCGAGCAGCGCGCCCTCGGGCGTCGCCCACCGCCAGGCCGCCCCGAGCAGTCCGTCGGCGACGGCCTCCCAGTGCGCACGGGTGAAACCGGTGTGCGGGCTCAACTCCCGGTCTTCTGCCGGGAGATCGAACGGGGTGGTTGTCATGCGAGGTACGCCAGCCTTTCGCGTCGTACGGGATGGGCGAAGCCGTCGCCCCTGGACCAGCGCGTCAGTTCGCCGACCGCGGTGTCGGCGAGGCGCTGCCACTCGCTGCCCTGGGAACCCGCCAGATGGGGGGTGATCAGCGCGTTCGGGCAGTCCCACAGCGGGTGGTCCGCGGGCAGCACCTCCGGGTCCGTGACGTCGAGGACCGCGCGGATGCGGCCCGCGCGGACCACGTCGGTCAGGGCGTCCTGGTCGACGACGGCGCCGCGCGCGGTGTTGATGAGCGTGGCGCCCGGCCGCATCGAACTCAGCAGCTCCCTGCTGACAAGCCCGGTCGTGGCGGGCAGCAGCGGCGTGTGGACGCTCAACAGGTCGCTGCGCGTGAAGAGTTCGGGCAGGCCCACCCGCTCCACTCCGAGCTCCGACGCGTCCTCCTCGGAGACGTACGGATCGTGCAGCAGCACCTCGAAGTCGAAGGGGCGCAGCAGTTCGATCACGCGGCGGCCAATGAGCGAGGCGGACAGGAGGCCCACCGTGCGGCGGTAGTTGCCCACCTCGGGCGAGGTGAGCAGCCAGTCGCCGCGCTCGCGCTCGCGGTGGAAGTCGCGGGCGCGTTCGAGCACGTGCTTGCCGTGCAGCAGGATCATCGCGAGGGTGTACTCGGCGACCGGTAGCGCGTTCGCCGCCGCCGCCGAGGACACCGCGATGCCACGCTCCCAGCAGGCATCGGTGACGTGCCCTCGCACCGAACCGGCCGAGTGCACCACGGCTTTGAGCGCGGGCGCCGCCGCCAGTACGTCGGCGTCGAGCGGCGGGCAGCCCCAGCCGGTGACGAGCACCTCGACGCCGGCGAGCACCTTCTTCGCCCGCTCCGTCGTCAGAGCGTCGAGTACGGGAAGCGGGGCGAGGTCGCAGACCTCGGTCAGCGCGGCCATCGACCGCGGCGTGAAGACGGCCGCCGCGGCCTGGGGGGACATGACCAACGCCGCGCGGAGCCTGCTCACTTGACCGACCCCGCCGTCAGGCCGGACTTCCAGAAGCGCTGGAGGAAGATGAACGCGAGGACGAGAGGAAGGACCGCGAGGAGCGAGCCCATGATCACCACCGGGTAGTACTCGGGCGAGACGGTCGCCTGGCTGTTCCATTGGAACAGGCCGAGGCTGACGGGATACAGATCTTGGTCGGACAGCATCACCATCGGCAGGAAGAAGTTGTTCCAGATCGTGGTGAGCTGGAAGAGGAAGACGGTGACCAGGCCGGGGCCCAGCATCCGCAGCGCGACCTTGAAGTACGTCGCGAGTTCGCTCGCGCCGTCGACGCGCGCGGCCTCCAGGACCTCGTTGGGTACGTAGCCCTGGGCGAAGATGCGGCCGAGGTACACGCCGAACGGGTTGAACAGGACCGGGATGAACACCGACCAGAAGGTGTTCACGACGCCGGTCGCCGACGCGATCAGGTACAGCGGCAGCGCGAGCACCGTCTGCGGCACCATGACCGCCGCGAGCACCAGGCCGAACAGCTTCTCCTTGTGCCGGAAGTGGTACTTGTCGAAGGCGTAGCCGCAGGCCACGCTGATCAGCGCGCCGATGGCGGCGCCCGCGACCGCGTACAGCAGGCTGTTGCCGTACCAGCGGCTGTACAGGCCGCCGTCCATCGCGAACAGGTCCTTGAGGTTCTGTACGAGGGAGAAGTCGCTGAAGGACAGGATGTTGCTGCTGAACAGGGCGTCGCGGGACTTCGTCGAGGCGAGGACCAGCCACAGGACCGGAAGCAGCGTGTAGAGGACGGAGATCGCGACGACGACATTGACCGTCGCGCGCCCCAGCGTCCGGGGGCGAAGGAGGGTGGAGTCGGTGGCGCTCATCGGGCTTCCTCCTCGGCCGAGTTGACGCGGTTGGTCCAGCGGGTGACCCCGAAGGAGACGGCGATGGTGATGATCAGCAGGATCACCGAGGCGGCGGCCGCGAGCGAGTAGTTGTTGCGGCTGAACGCCGCGTCGTAGATGTACATGCTCGGCGAGAACCGGGTGTCGACCATCTGCGAGGACTGGTGCAGCAGCATCGGCTCGGTGAACAGCTGCAACGCCCAGATCAGCGTGAACATCGCGACCATGACCACCGAGGAGCGCACGAGTGGGGTCTTCACCTGTAGCGCGGTGCGCACCGGCCCGGCGCCGTCGACGACGGACGCCTCCAGGACCTCGCGGGGGACCGCTTGCAGGGCCGCGTAGAAGATGACCATGTTGTAGCCGAGGTTCGACCACAGGGCGATGTTCACGATCGACGGCAGCGTGGTGTGCAGACCGAGGAAGTCGACCTGGATGTCCGCCGAGCCGAGTGCCTCGACGATCGGGCTGATGCCCGGCGTGTAGAGGTACAGCCAGATCAGCGCGGCGATGATGCCGGGCACCGCGTGCGGCAGGAACAGGCCCAACTGGGCCCAGGACCGCAGCCGTACGACACCGGAGTCGAGCAGCAGCGCCAGCGTGAGCGAGCCGATCACCATCAGCGGGATGTAGATCACGCAGTACAGCGCGACCGTGCCGAGCCCGGACAGGAACGTCGGGTCGGTGATCACGGCGGCGTACGAGCGCAGGCCCACGAAGACGCTGCGTTCGGGGCCGAAGCCGAGGCCCGGTTGGTCGTCGCTGAAGAAGCTCATCCACACCGCGGTCCCGACCGGGATCAGGAAGACCAGCGTGAGCAGGACGAAGAACGGCGCCATCAGGACGCCGGCCGCACCGCCGCGGCGGCGCTTGGCCGCCCGCTGTGCCTTGTGCGCGTCATCCCTCGTCGCCTGAGGGGCGGGTGGGGCCGAGCGGGCTTGGGCTGTTGTCGCGGTCATGGGTCACCTGCCTTTCGGGGTGCGGGCGTTCACGTGGAACGGGTGGTGGTATTGAGGCCGAGCGCCTTGAGATCAGGCATCGTGCCCTCCTGCGCGGCGCGCACGGCGGACAGCAGCGACCCGGAGCCGGCGCCCGCACGGGCGAACGCGTCCTGCATGACATAGCCGGTCGCGGTCATGCGCGGGCCCCAGACCCAGCCGTCGCGGATCTTGTGCGCCTCTTCCTCGAAGAGCCGATAGATGTCCTGACCGCCGTAGTACGCCTTGTCGAACGCCTTGCTGCCGACCGGGACCAGATCGCTCACGGTGGGGTACTGGCTGCTCGCGCCGCTGGACAGACGCGCCTTGAGGGCGTCGGGGTGCGAGACCTGCCACTCGATGAACTCCATGGCGGCCTCGGGCTTCCTGCTGTCCTTCGTGACGGCGAACGTGGATCCGCCGTGGGTGCCCAGGGACGGCTTGTCCGGTGTCCACTGGGGGAGCGGCGCGATGCGCCACTGGCCCTTCTGCTCGGGGCGCGCGTTCATCTGCGCGCCCGCGTCCCAGGCCCCGCTGAGCCGGGTCAGTACGAGGCCCGTGCCGAGCTGCGCGTCGGCGATGCGGGCACTGGAGGCGTTGCTGTAGACGAGTTTCTCGTCGATGAGGCGCTGCCAGTACGCGGCGATCTTCCGCGTCGGGGCGTCCGCCATGGAGACGTTCCACGCGCCGTGTGAGGTGTCGAACCACTGGGCGCCCGCCTGGCAGGCCCAGGCGGCGAACTGCGTCATCCCGTCGGTGGGGAACAGCGTGAGCCTGCGCCCGCCGCCTGTCCGCCGCACCTTTCGTGCCAGCTCCGTGAACTCGTCCCAGGTGGCAGGGATGTCGAAGCCGTACTTGTCGAACAGGTCCTTGCGGTAGTGCATCACCATCGGCTCGATGTCCAGCGGCACGCTGTGGGTGTGCCCCTCGAACGTGGTCTGGCCGAGCGCCTGCGGAAGCAGCTTGCGGCGCAGCTTGTCGCTGATGAGCCCGGTGATGTCGCGCGTGACACCGTCGATGGCGAAGCCCGGCAGCTGGGGGTACTCGATGGTGGCGACATCGGGGGCGTTGCCCGCGCGCGCCGCGTTGCTCAGTTTCAGATAGCCGCCCTGCGTGCCGGACGGAACCTGCTCGTAGTCGACCTGGATGTGGTCGTGCGTCTTGTTGAACTCGTCCACCACCTCCTGGCTGCCGCGAAGGGCGGACCAGAAGGTGATGGTCGTCTTGCCTGTCCTGCTTGAGCTAGAGCTTGCCGACGACGCGCTGTCGTTCCCGCTGCAGGCGCCAAGGGCGCCCGTCAGGGGCAGCGCGGTGATCGCGGCGAGCACCGATCGACGGCTCTGTCGACCAGGCATGGGCGCCTCCCGCGGCTCCTGCGTGTTCGAGTCACGGGAATCCTGATCGGTTCACGAGATGCGGTCAATAGATCGATCAGAAGAAAATAAAACGATCAAACGCTCAGTGTGCGGCGGGAGTTGAGGGCTGCGGGTCGCGATACGGGGCGGAACGGGTGGAACCGCGCACCTTGAGCGTCGGCAGCAGTTCGGCCCGGTGGGCGGGGCCGCCCGCTCCCGCGCCCCGGCCCAGGCGGTGCAGCAGCAGCTCGGCCGCCGCCCGGCCGACCTCCGCCTTCGGCGGGGACACGGCGGTCAGGGGAGTGCTGCCGAGCCCGGCGACCACGTCGTCGTACGCGATCGCGGAGCAGTCCTCCGGGACGCGCACGCCCGCGTCGCGCAGCGACTGGACGAGCATCAGCGCGTCGACGTCGCCGTGCAGCAGGGCGCCGGTGGCCCCCAACTCATCCAGCAGAAGGGGTAGTTCCAGGGGCTTCACCGCAGGCTCCGCCTCCGGCTCGGGGACCGCTCCGGGGGAGCTGAGGGCGACCGCCCACTTGTCGACCTGCGGATGGTCCGCCGCGATCTCGGTGAACGCGGCACGCACCGCGCGCGCCGTCGGGCTGTCGTCGCGCGCGGCGAGCACGATGCGGCGGTGGCCGAGGGCGGTGAGGTGCTCGACGGCGAGGTGCACGCCGTACCAGTGGTCGGTGCACACGGTGTCCACGGCATGCAGCGCGCTGCCCCTGCGCGGCCTGCGCTCCATCACCACCGTGGGCACGTCCACCCGCGCGAGCCAGGCGTAGTCGGCCTCCTCGGTGGCGAGGCTGCGCCAGCGCGGCGCGATCAGCAGCCCGCGGGCCCCGTCCGCCAATGCCCGCTCCACGAGGGGCTGTTCGGCGCCCGGGGCGGCGGGGGCGATGTGCAGGGCGATCCGGACCCCGGCCTCCTCGAACGCGGTGCGGGCGCCGTGCAACATCTCGTAGAGGTACGCGTGCCGCTCGGGGACGACGACGGCGACGGGGCCGCCGTCCGGGCCGAGGTCAGGGGCCGGTGCCCGGCTCGCGCCCTGTTCCTGGCTCCGGTCGTGGCCCTCGTCCTGCTCCGGCAGGATCGGGCGTGCGACGCCGTGCCCGCGGCGCAACTTGCCGGCGCGGGCGAGCTCCTCCACGTCGCGGCGGAGCGTCACCACCGACACCGCGAGCTCCGTGGCCAGATCGCTGACCCGTGTCGCGCCGCGCGCCTGCACGGCGGCGAGAATCCGCTGCCGCCTGAGATCGACCGGTTCGCGCATGCTGGTGGCCCCCCTCGTGTCCCGCTGGTCCCGCTGTTCGTTTGAGCGTTTCGCTGAACGCTTCGGCCGAGCATAACCAGCGGGCGGCGTCGGACGTCAGCCCTCCGTCGGATTCGGCTCCGGCGGTACGCGATCGAGGACGATGCCGAAGTGCTGGTCGTAGGCCTCGAGGACGGAGGCGTTGGTGGGAAGCTCGGTGAGAGTGCGCTCGCCGTCGACGGTGGCGGTGAGCGTATGACCGCTGAGGGTGATCCGGCCGTCCTCGGTGAGCAGCGAACAGACGACGGACTGGGTGAAGTGGGAGGCGGGTGAGGTGCGGTGGTACCAGGCGCCCGCCTCGAAGTCCCGTAGTGCGCGCGGGCGTTGCTCGAGCAGATACTGCGAGTCGCCGTCCCGTAGTACGAGAAGGTCGCCCTCGGCCGCGCCCTCGACCGCGTCCGCGTCGACGTCCTCGATCCGGAACACCCCGGCCGGATCTGGCTGATCGCCCCGCTCGTCGAAGGCCAGCGGATAGTGCGTGTGCGTGCCGAACCCGACGTCCGCGAGCCACGTCGTCCCCTCGGCCGTACGCACGCGCAGCGCCATGTGGTCGTAGGGGATGCCGAGGCGGCTGTCCTTGCCGGCGACCCGTGCCTGGAGCGGTGTCACCTCGAAGCCGAGGGCTAGAAGCAGGGCGCCGAACGCGCCGTTGAGCTCGTAGCAGAAGCCGCCGCGGCCGCGGTCCACCACCTTCGCGACCAGCGCGTCGGCGTCGAGGACGATCTCCTCGCCCAGGTGCACGGAGAGGTTCTCGAACGGTACGGCGAGCAAGTGCGCCAGGTGCAGTGTGCGCAACGCATCCGCGGTGGGTGCCGCGGGGCGGTCGGCGCCGATGCGGTTCAGGTAGGCGTCGGTGCGGTGGTGATCCATGACGCCAGTGTCACCGACGGACGGCGCAGAGTCCGGGTCGCCTGACCTTCACCCGGCCTTCATCCGGTCTTCCGCGCCGACGACCGGTTCACGGCGTGACCGGCAACTCCAGCACACTGTTGCCGACGAACCCGGTCGGCTGGCGCAGCTCCCCCTCCGGGGCGGCGAGCGCGAGATCGGGGAAGCGCCCGAACAGGCGCTCCAGGGCGATCGTCGACTCCAGGCGGGCCAGCGGGGCGCCCACGCAGTAGTGGGCGCCGTGGCCGAGCGAGAGATGACGGTTCTTCACCGCACGCCCGACGTCGAACCGGTCGGCGTCCGAGCCGTGGGCGGAGGGGTCGCGGCCCGCCCCCGAGTATCCTGCGAGCACCGGGGTGCCCTTCGGTATCACCGTGCCGTCGACGACGAGGTCCCGCTTCGGATACCGGAACGGGAAGTAGCTGACCGGGGCGTCCCAGCGCAGCGTCTCCTCCACGACGTCGGACCAGGTCGCCTCCCCGGCCCGCACGAGGGCCAGTTGCTCGGGATGGGAGCACAGCGCGCGCACGGCGTTCGTGATCAGGTTCAGCGTCGTCTCGTGGCCCGCGACGACGAACAGCATCAGCGTGCCGATCAGCTCCTTCTCGGCGAGCCGGTCGCCGTCGGCCTCGCGGGCCGCGAGCAGCGCGCTGGTGAGATCGTCGCCCGGTGCCTCGGCGCGAGCAGCGGCGATCCGCGTGAGGATGCCGACCATCTCCCGGTTGGCGGCGAGGGCCGCCTCCGGCGTGATGTGCGTCGACACGATCTGGCTCGACAGATGGTGCAGGCGCCCTCGGAACTCCTCGTCCACGCCGAAGAGTTCGCAGATGACGCCCATGGGCAGCGGCATGGCGAAGTGCGCCCGCAGATCGGCCGTGCCGCCGCCCGCCGCGGCGGCAGCGGCGAGGTCGTCGAGCAGTTGCTCGGTCAGCTCCTCGATGCGCGGGCGCAGTTCCTCGACCCGCCGCGCCGTGAACGCCCGGCTCACCAGGGACCGCAGCCGCCGGTGGTCCGCGCCGTCGACCGTGGTCATGCCGCGCACCGTCGCGAACGTGCGCAGCGGCCAGCCCTCGGGTATCCGGCCCTCGGCGAGCTCCGTGAAGTGCCGGGGGTCCTTGCCGACATCGGGGTGCGCCAGGAACTCCCGCAGCGCGTCGTGGCCCAGGATGAGCATCCCCGGCACCTCCCCGGGCAGCACCACGGGGGTGACGGCGCCCTGGGCGCGCAGCCGCACGTTCCGCGCGTGCGGGCAGCCGCCCGCCGGGTCGATGCGGTGCGGCTGGTCCGAGGAGACAGCGGTCATGTCGAGCTCCTTGCAAGCCGGAGAAGTGGCGATGCACCGGAACACGACCGACACACCCGATGCGGATCACACGATGCTAGGGCGACTCGGCCTCCAGGCCCAGACCGTAGATCCGCTCCAGCAGCCACGCCTCGTTGCCCGCGAGGCCCGCCCTGCTCAGTGCCTCGTCGGCCTCGGCGATCGGCACGGTGAGCACCGCCGCCGTGGCCGGTGGCTCGGATGTGGAGAGCGCCGCGCGTGCCGTGTGCATGAGACGCAGGCAGGCCTGCGCCGCGGCCAACTCGGGGTTGATGGTCAGCTGTCCGTGGTTCCTGGTCCCGTTCATGACTCCACTCTTGCGCATGGGTCTGACAATTCCGCCGAGCCGGCGCGGGACTACCCTCGGGAAGATCAACCCGTTGGAGAGGAGGGTCCCGCTCTTGTCGTCCCCACTCGCGTTCTCCCTGTTCGACCCGGCCGCCGGGCAAGGCCTGCGGCAGCTCGCCGAGTTGAGTCTCGCCCTGGTGCTGTCCACGCTGATCGGGGCGGAGCGCGCCGTCCAGCAGAAGAGTGCGGGGCTGCGCACGCACACCCTCGTCGGCGTGGGGAGCGCGCTGTTCATGGAGGTGTCGCAGCACGGGTTCAACTCCGTGCTCGGCATGGACAGCGTGTCGTTCGACCCGTCCCGCGTCGCCGCGCAGATCGTCTCCGGCATCGGCTTCATCGGCGGCGGCCTCATCTTCGTGCGACGCGACGCGGTGCGCGGACTGACCACCGCGGCGACCGTCTGGCTGACGTGTGCCATAGGAATGGCCTGCGGCGGCGGCCTGCCGCTGCTCGCGTTCGCCGCGACTGCCTGTCACTTCCTGGTCGTGCGCGGCTACCCCTGGCTGACGCGGCGCGTGCCGGCCCTGGCCACCGAGCGGCGCTCGGGCCTGCACCTCGCCTACCGGGTCGGTTCCAGCGTCCTCACCCGCGTCCTGGAGGAGTGCACGAGCCGCGGATTCCGCGTCGTCGAACTGCGCAACGACAGCGCCGACTGGGAGCCAGGCGGCCGGGGCCGGTCCGGGACGATGGCCGTACGCATGGAGATCGAGGGGGCGTCCGACGTGCCGCAACTGGTGGCCGTGCTTGCGGAGTTGGACGGGGTGCTGGACGTGGCGTCGCTGGCGGCGGCACCGGACGAGTAGCCCGCAGGGCCTACGTCCGTGTCCCGTGCCACGACCGCCACAGCGCCGCGTACGCGCCGTCCGCCGCCACCAGTGCCGCGTGCGGGCCGAGTTCGGTGAGCCGGCCGTCCTCCATGACGGCCACCCGGTCCGCGTCGTGCGCCGTGTGGAGACGGTGGGCGACGGCGATGACGGTGCGGCCGTGCAGCACCGCCGCGAGGGCCCGTTCCGTATGGCGTGCCGTCGCCGGGTCGAGCAGGGCGGTCGCCTCGTCGAGGACCACGGTGTGCGGGTCCGCGAGTACCACGCGGGCCAGGGCCAGTTGCTGCGCCTGCGGACCTTCGAGGCGCAGGCCACCGGCGCCGAGTTCGGTGTCCAGTCCCTGGGGGAGCGCGTCCGCCCAATCGTCCGCGCCGACCGCCGCGAGCGCCGCGCTCAGCTCCGCGTCGTCCGCCTCGGGCGCGGCGATGCGCAGGTTGTCGCGGACCGGGCCGAGGAACACGTGGTGCTCCTGCGTGACCAGGACGATGTGGCGACGCAGCTGTTCGGGCGCGAGAGCGGTGACCGGGACACCGCCGACTCCGACCGTCCCGGTGTGCGGCGCGTCGATCGCCGCGATGAGCTTGCTCAGCGTGGTCTTGCCCGCCCCGGACGGGCCGACCACTGCGAGCCGCTCGCCTGCCCGCACGGTCAGGTCCACCCCGTGGACGACGTCGCCGCCGCCCTCGTACGCGTAGTGGACCGAGCGCAGTTGGATGGTGTCGCCGGACGGGGAGGCCGCCTCGTGCGCGGGCGCGCGTCGTGCCGCACCGCCGATGCCCTCGACGCGGGCGAACGAGGCGCCGCTGCTCTGCAGTTGCTCCACCCAGAACAGGATCGTATTCAGCGGGCCCGACATCTGGCGCAGATACAGGGCGCACGTGACGATCGCACCGAGGCTCGGACCGCCGTGCGCGTGCAGGGTGCCGCCGACAAGGAGGACGGCGGCGACCGGCAGCGCGTACGAGAAGTCGACCGAGGGAAACAGCACGCTACGTAGGGACAGGGTGCGCATGCGCGTGCGGTGGCTGTGCCGGATGCCCCGCTCGCACGCCTGGATGCGCTGCTCCTGGAGACGGAAGGCCTCGACGGTGTGGGCTCCCGAAGCCGTCGCCGCGAGCTGCTCGGCGACGTGCGAGTCGGCCTCGCCCTGGGCGAGATACGCGGTGCGGGCCCGGCGCAGATACCAGCGCACCGCCACCGGGATGCCCGCCAGGCAGCACAGGGAGACCAGGCCGAGCACCGGCTCGACCACGACGACGGCGCCCGCGAGGAACACCACCTGCGCCGCCGACACGAACACGTCGGGGCCCGCGTCGCGCAGCGCGCTGCGCGACGGCCGCCACGTCGTTCGTGCCCCGGTTCGTGAGGTCGCCGGGCCCCACCCGGTCGACCACGGAGGCGGGAAGCGCCAGCGCCCGGTCCACGAACCGGACCCGCACCCGCGCCGCCGTCCGCTCCCCGAACCGGTGCCCCACCAGGCGCGCCCAGCGCAGCAGCAGGAGTTGGGCCACGGCGCAGCACAGGATCACCAGGGCCGCCCGGTCGACGTGCGCCACACTCGTGCCGCCCCGCACATCGTCGACGATCCGGCCGAGCAGCCAGGGCCCGACGATCCCGACGCCCGCCGCGAGGCAGTTGAGAACCAGCGTCGAGACGAAGGCCCGCCGGTCGGCACGGACGAGTTCGATCGCGGCACGGCGCACAGCGCCGCGCCCGGCGACGGGGAGCGAGGCGTGGGGAGAGCTCATGAATCGGCTCCCGCCGCCGGCACGGCACCCGGTTCCGGGACGGCCTCCGTGCCCCGAGCCACCAGGCGTCGGTACTCCTCGTCGCCGGCCAGTAGTTCGTGGTGGCCGCCCGTGGAGCGGACCGTCCCGTCGTGCAGGAAGTACACCTCGTCCGCCCGGTCGAGCAGGGGCGGGGAGGTGCCTGTGACGAGCGTGGTGCGGCCGTGCCGCGCCGCCCGGAGCCGGTCCGCGGCGCGCGCCTCCGTGTGGGCATCGAGGGCCGACGTCGGTTCGACGGCGAGGAGGATCTCGGGGTCCGCGTGCAACGCCCGTGCCAGGCGTAGCCGTTGACGCTGGCCGCCCGACAGGTTGCGCCCCTGGGCCAGGAGAGCGCCGCCCGGCAGATCGTCCGCCGCAGCCGCGTGCAGGGCGGCCGTCACCGCCCCGTCGTCCGGGGTGTCCCGGCCCGCGACCGCCTCCCGCACCGTCCCCGCGAACAGATCCGCGTCGGGCGCCGCGAGCAGGATCCGGCGCCGAACCTCCGCCAGGTCGACCGCATCCAACACGACGTCAGCCCAGGTGGCCGACGTCGGTGCGAAGCGACCCAGCCGGTCGACCACGGCCGCCGCCTCGCCGGCCCGCGCCGACACCAGCGCTGTGAGCCGCCCCGGTGTGACCGTCACCCCGGACTCCGGATCGTGCAGAGGAGCGCCCTCCGGCGGACCCGGAACGGGGGAGCGGTGACCGCCCGACTCCGGTTCGAGGGACAGGAACCGCAGCACTCGCCGCGCCGCGACGAGCCCGCGCCCCAGGTCGTAGCCACCCTCGATGAACGCCTCGACCGGCACGACCAGCATCGCCACGTACCCGTACACGGCCACCAACTCGCCGATGGACAGCTCCCCCTGGGCCGACATCCGGGCGCCCAGCCACGTCACCACGGCGAGGAACACCGCGGGGAGGCCGACGGCGAGCGCCTGGATCCAGCTGATTACGCGCGCCACCCGGTAGCCCTCCTCCCGCAGCTCGGCCGTGTCCTGCCGCAGCCGGCCCGCGTACACGTCCTTGCCGCCGAGCCCGGCGAGCACCCCGAGGCCCCCGACGAGGTCGGCGAGGCGCGACGCCAGCACGCCCTGCCGTTCCCGGTAGCCGGACTCGGCGCCCTGGAGGCGCGTGAGCAGCGGCCCGAGCGCGCCGGCGAGCAGCGGCACGCCCAGCAGGATCACCGCCGCGAGCAGCCCCGAGATCGACAGGAGCAGCCCGGCCACCACCGCGTACGCGACGACCGCGCCGACGCCGGGGCCCGCGATCGTCAGCGTCTGGCTGATGCGTTGAACGTCGCCGACGCCGATGGTGACGACCTCACCCGCCGCGACGCGCCGCGGCAGCGCGGCCCCGAGCAGGGTGGCGTGCCGTGTCACGAGCCGTGTCGTTCGGAACGTGGCATCGAGGCGCACCCGCGTCATCGTCCGGTGCCGCATGATCGCGAGCCACGCGTTGACCGCGCCGAGGACGACGAGGGCGCCGCACCACCCGTACAGCGCACGGGAGTCGCCGGCCCGCAGCCCTTCGTCGACCGCGCGCGACAGGATGTACGGCGGGAGCGCGAGCCCCACCATCCACAGGCTGCCGAAAAGTGCGCCCGTGGCGACGCGGCCGCGTTGGCGCGCGACGAGCCATCCCAAGTAGCGGGCCGGTCCGCGCAGTTCCGGGACACCGGGATCGACGGCCCAGTGGCCCTCGTCGGGCACGTCCGTGGTGGTGTCACTCATTGACGCACCCTATGCGGGCCGTCGGAGCCCCCGGTGGATCACCTGCGGGTCAGTTGCAGCCGCAGGCCGCGCGGCATCAGCGTCAGCCGCTCCGTGATGGCGAGCCGGTAGTCGGGCTCGGGTCGCAGGTCGTAGCGGCGCAGCAGCAGGCCGAGCACCAGCGTCGCCTCGTGCAGCGCGAACTGGCGGCCGATGCAGGCGCGGGCGCCCGTGCCGAAGGGCTTGAAGACGTGGCCGGGCCGGGCGCGGACCGCCTGCGGAGTGAACCGCTCCGGGTCGAAGGCTTCCGGGTCCTCGCCCCACGCGGCCTTGTCGCGGTGCAGCATCGTCGTCAGGACCAGCGCCCACGCGCCGCGCCGCATCGGATGCGACCCGCCGAGCGTCGTGTCCGCGAGCGCCTCGCGCGCGAACGCCGGTGCCGTCGGCCACAGTCGCAGCGATTCGTCCAACACCCGCCGCAGATAACGCAACTTGGCGACCTGCTCATAGGCGGGGACATCGACGTCGCCCCAGACACGGTCGACCTCGTCGCGTGCCTTGGCGAGGATCTCGGGGTTCTGCGCGAGGTAGTGCAGCGCGAAGGAGAGCGCGCCCGACGTCGTCTCGTGCCCGGCCACCAGGAACGTGATGACCTGGCGGCGGATGTTCTCCGGTGACAGTCGCTCGCCGGTCTCCGGGTGTGTCACCTCCAGCATCCGGTCCAGGAGGTCACCGGGCCCGCCGTCGGCGGCGCGGCGCGCCGCGATGACCTCGTCGACCGTGCTGTTGAGGTACGCGCGGTCCGCCGCGTTGCGCTTCTCGGCGCCGCGCAGGAGCACGGACGACAGGAGCGGAGGCACCACGTTGCGGCGCTGCGCGAAGGTCAGGGCGCCGACCATCGCCGTGACGAACGGGTGCGGCCGCTCGCGCTCGAACGAACCGAAGTCGTGCCCGAAGCCGGTCCGGGAGATCGTCTCCAGCGTCAGCTTGGTCATGTCCGCCGGCACGTCGACCGTACGGCCCGCGGCCTCGCTCGTATCCCAGGAAGCCATCAACTGCCCCGCCACGTCCAGCATCAGCGGGTGGTAGCCCGCCATCGCGTCGCGGCTGAAGCCCGGGGCCAGAATATCGTGCGCCAGCTGCCAGTTGGGCTCGTGGTTGTACGCGGTGAACAGGCCGTCGCCCGCCATTGGACGCAGATTCGCGACGCCGAGCCCGACGTGCTTGGCGAACCGCGACTCGTCGGCCAGCTCCGCCGCGAGATCCGCGCCCGCGACGAACACGATCTCCTTGCCGAACCCCTTGCGCCGGAAGATCGGCCCGAGTTCGGCGGCGAGCTTCATCGAATCCTGCAGCGGGGAGCGGACGTTCGCTCCGACCACATCGCCGATGAACGGGACCCGGCGGGGCGGGGCCGGGATGCGGTCCAGACGCGGCCACCCCTGCTCGGCACTGCGAAATCCTCGCGGCAGCGGGGGTCCCGCGGCCTGTGTCACCTGCGCCATCGTGCCCATCTCCCTTGCGTCGGTGCCCCGTTGGAACACCTCGCCCACACTGTTAGACGTGGATTCAATAACGAGCCACAGTCTGATCCTGTTATTGAACTCACGTCAAGTAAGGTGCGGCGTGTCCAGTAGGGTGCGCCCATGACCAGGGAGCGAGCGGGAGTGTCGGCACCGGGGGAGCGCACCCGGCGCAGGCTCAGCACGCAGGAGCGCCGCGAGCAACTGCTTGCCGTGGGCGCCAGGCTGTTCGCGCAGGCCTCCTACAGCGACGTATGGATCGAAGAGGTCGCGGAGATCGCCGGGGTCTCGCGCGGACTGCTGTACCACTACTTCCCGAACAAACGGGATTTCTTCGCCGCCGTCGTGCAGCGCGAGAGTCAACGGATGCTGCGCCTGACGGCCGCCGTGCCCGGCATTCCCGTCCGCGAGCAGCTCGGCACGGGGCTCGACACCTTCCTCGAGTACGTCGCCACGCACGCGCACGGCTTCCGCGCCTTCCATCGCGCGGAGGCGGCGGGCGACCCGGCCGTGCGCGCGGCGTACCGGGAGGGGCTCGCCGCGCACGAGGAGCAGATCATGGCCACCCTCGCGGCGGACCCGCACATCGTCGACCGCCTCCCCGCGCCCGACGTGCTGCGGCTCGCGGTGCGCGGCTGGATGGCGTTCCTCGTCGCCGTCTGCCTCGACTGGCTCGACGCCTCCGAACTCACGCGGGAGCAGGTGCGGGACCTGTGTGCGCGGGCGCTGGTGGGGGCGATCGACCTGTGACGGGTGCGGGGCCCGCGCCTGCTCCTCCTACGTGTCCGGGGTCCGTGGGTGCGCGGATGCGAGGGTCATAAGGGTAACTTGCAAGGCTTCCTGTCCACCTCGTACGGTGGCGCCATGTCAGGAACGCACTCAGCCGCAGGAGACGTGCCGCCCAGCGAGCGGGTCGCAGCCGACCTCGCCACCGTCGTCGGCCGGCTCTCGCGCCGGCTGCGCACCGCGTCGCCGGACAGCCTGCTCACGCCCACCCAGCGCACCGTCCTCGCCCGCCTGGAGTCCGACGGGCCCGACACCACCGCGGGGCTCGCACGCGGCGAGTACGTACGGCCGCAGTCCATGCGACTCACGCTCGGCGCCCTGGAGGAACAGGGCTTCGTGTCCCGCGAGCCGGACCCCAACGACGGGCGGCAGTCCGTCGTGTCGATCACCGACAGCGGCCGCGCCACCCTGGACGCCGTCCGGGCCGCCAAGCACGGCTGGCTCACCCAGGCGCTCACCGAAGAACTCGACGCCGACGAGCGACGCACCCTCGCCGAGGCCACCGCGCTCCTCGAGCGGCTGGTGCGCAAGTGACACAAGGCGTGGGAGACCGAGCCGTCGTCACCGGCGAAGGCGAGGCTCCCGCGCTGCTGGAGGGGTTCCGGGCCCGGCTCACCGCGCCCCTGCTCCTCGGCTCGCTGCTCAACCCGCTCAACACCACGATGATCTCCACCGCCCTGGTGGCCATCGGGCACGACTTCGGAATCGGCGCCGCCGACACGGCCTGGCTGATCTCCGTCCTCTACCTGGCGAGCGCCGTCGCCCAGCCCGTGCTCGGCAAGCTCGCCGACACCCTCGGCCCGCGCCGGGTGTTCCTCGCGGGACTCGTCGTCGTGTGCGTCTCCGGGATGGTCGGCGCCTTCGCCCCCACCTTCGGCTGGCTCATCGTCTCCCGGCTGCTCCTCGGCATCGGCACCTCCGCCGCCTACCCGGCCGCGATGGCCGTGCTGCGCGACGAGGGCCGCCGGGTGGGCCGCCGCCCGCCGCGCCCCGTCATGGCCCGGCTCTCCTTCGCGGCGCTCGGCAGCGCCGCAGTCGGGCCGACGCTGGGCGGACTGCTCGTCATGGTCGTCGGCTGGCGCGGCATCTTCGCGGTCAACGTGCCGGTGGCGGCGATCGCGTTCGCCTCCGCCGTGCTGTGGATCCCGCGCGACCCCGCGCGCTGCACGGACGGTGCAGCGGCGCCACGCACCGCCCTCGACCCCCTCGGCATCGGTCTGTTCACCACGGCCCTGACGGTCCTCGTCTTCTTCCTGCTCGATCTGTCCGACCCCATGTGGTGGCTGCTCGCACCCTTCGCCGTGCTCGGCGGCGTGCTGGTGTGGTGGCAGCTGCGCAGCAGGGCGCCGTTCATCGACATACGCATGCTCGCCGGGAACGGCCCGCTGGCCCGCACCTACCTCCGGCACGGCCTGAGCTATCTGCTCATCTACTGCGTGATGTACGGCTTCACCCAGTGGCTGGAGGAGGGGCGCGGCTTCTCCTCCGGATACACCGGCCTTCTGATGCTGCCGATGTCTCTCACGGCGATGGCCTGCTCCCTGCTCGGCGCCCGCACCAAGGGCATCCGCGCCCCGCTCGTCACCGCGTGCGTCCTGCTCACCGCGGGCGCGGGGCTGCTCGTGTTCCTCGACGGCGACACCCCGCTGGCGCTGCTGCTGCTCGCGGGCGCGTGCTTCGGCATCCCGCAGGGGTTCGTCGGCACCTGCAACCAGGCCGCCGTCCAGGAGCACGCCCCCGCCGCCGACATCGGCTCCGCCGCGGGGCTCCAGCGCACCGCCCAGTACATCGGCGCCATCACAGCGTCGAGCCTGATCGCCCTCGCGTACGGGCAGCGCGCCAGCGACAGCGGGCTGCACCTGATGGCCGGAGTCTCCGTCGTCCTCGGTGTCCTTTTGGCGGCCCTGACGGTGACGGACCGGGCGCTGCGCAGGAGTTGAGAACGCCATAATGCGTTCATGGATCATGTGACCGCGCGGACGTTCGTCGACTCCTGGGTGACGGCGTGGAACGCGCACGACCTGGACGCCCTGCTGGCCCACTTCGCGGACGACGTGACGTTCAGCTCGCCGGTGGCGGCGCAACTGCTCGGCGGCGACGGCATCATGCGCGGCAAGGACGCACTGCGCGCCTACTGGCAGGAGGGCCTGCGCCGCATCCCCGACCTGCGGTTTGAGGTGATGGGCAGCTACGTCGGTGTGAACAGCCTGGTCATCAACTACCGCAACCAGAAGGGCGGCCTGGTCAACGAGGTGCTGATCTTCGACGGCACGCTCGTCGCCGAGGGGTACGGCACCTACCTCGGCGAGGACGTCAACCCGGCCGGAGCCCACTGAGCTGGTTCAGGAGGCCGGCGGTTGGGGTTGCTGCTGTGCTCGCTCCAGGAAGCGCAGCAGTTCGACCGGGAACGGCAGCACCAGCGTCGAGTTCTTTTCGGCGGCGACCGCCACCACGGTCTGCAACAGCCGGAGTTGGAGGGCGGCCGGCTGCTCGGACATCACCTCGGCGGCCTGGGCGAGCTTCTTCGACGCCTGGAGCTCGGCGTCGGCGTTGATGACGCGGGCCCTGCGCTCACGGTCGGCCTCGGCCTGGCGTGCCATCGAGCGCTTCATCGACTCGGGCAGCGACACGTCCTTGATCTCGACGCGGTCGATCTGCACGCCCCAGCCCACGGCCGGGCTGTCGATCATCAACTCCAGTCCCTGGTTGAGCTTCTCGCGGTTCGACAGCAGATCGTCGAGGTCGCTCTTGCCGATGATGGAGCGCAGGGAGGTCTGCGCCATCTGCGAGACGGCGAACTGGTAGTCCTCGACCTGGACCAGCGCGTTCGCCGCGTCGACGACCTTGAAGTAGATGACGGCGTCCACCCGCACCGTGACGTTGTCCCGCGTGATGCCGTCCTGCGCGGGCACCGGCATCGTCACGATCTGCATATTGACCTTGCGCAGCCGGTCGATCATCGGCACGACCATCGTGAACCCCGGCTCCCGCACGCTCCCGGCCAGCCGCCCGAGACGGAACACGACGCCGCGCTCGTACTGCTTCACCACGCGGGCCGCGGCTCCCGCGTACACCAACAGGACGCAGAGCAGCGCTACGCCCGCGATCGTGAGTTCCTGGACCATGACGACACCCCCAGGTGCCCGAGTCCTCCGCATAGACAACGATATGCCCGGTCCGCCGGTGTCGTCGAGGGCTGCGCACGATCCCCGGCCCCCGGCCCCCGGACCACGGGCAACGGCTCATTCCGCGTCGTGGAGGACGAGTCCCAGTGTGTGGCGCCGGCCCGAGCGGACCGTGCTCACGCCGTGCCGCATCGGGCCGTTCGACCAGCCGCGCACCGAGCGCACCGGCCGGTCACGCGTGGTGAACACCAGGGCGTGCCCCTGGGGCAACGTGGTCGAGTAGCCGCGCGACTGGGCGCGTGCCCGCTGCTCCGTCATCAGGAACTCGCCGCCGGTGAAGTCGCCGCCCGGCTCGTCGAGGCCGATCACGACCTGGAGTGGGAACACCAACTCGCCGTAGATGTCGCGGTGCAGCGCGTTCCAGTCGCCGGGTCCGTAGCGCAGCAGGATCGGCGTCGGCCGCTTCTGGCCCGCCGCATGGCAGCGGTCAAGCCAGTCGTCGAGGGTGTCCGGCCAGGGCGCCGGCCTGTTCAGGCGCCGCGCCCACGCGCGGGCGACGGGCAGCAGCCGCGGATAGAACGCCGCGCGCAACTCCTGTACGAGCTCGGGCAGCGGGTGGTCGAAGTAGCGGTACTGGCCGCGGCCGAACCGGTAGCGCTCCATGTCGATCGTCGATCGGAACCGGTGCACGTCGTCGTAGAGCGCGGCGACGGACCGGCACTCGTCGGCAGTGAGCACCGGTCGGGGTGTGAGGGCATGGCCGTACGCGTCGAGCTCCGCACTCAGTGCGGCCCAGTCGAGGGTCTCCACGAGGGCCTGCGGGGCGGTGGTGGTGCCGGTCATCGCTGTGTATCTCCCCAGGTGGGCGGTATCGGCCAGGACACCAGCCTCGTCGGCTGCGGCCCGGTGTGCTGGCGGCAATCGGACGCGGTGTTCAGTGCGGTAATGTGTCCGCTCCGTGCAGCACCGCGAGGGAACGAGGAGGTGAGTCCGATCACCGTTGTGTCAGGTCGGGAGCTCCCTTCTCGCGCCGTACGCCCCGCCCGCTCGCGCTGAGCGAGGCCGCGGCCGTCCGGTGACCGGGAGCCCCCTCGGCATCCCGAGAGGCCCCCTTATGACGCTTTCCCCGTCGACCGGCTCACCCCTTCCGCTCGATTCCACGTCCGTGGTCGACTCCCTGCGCGCCGCCGGCTGCGTCTTCGCCGAGGACGAGGCGCGCATCCTGCTGTCCACTGCCCCAGACGCCGCCGAACTGGCCGCCATGGTCGAGCGCCGCGCGAGCGGTCTGCCCCTGGAACACGTCGTCGGCTGGGCCGAATTCTGCGGGCTGCGGGTCGCCGTCGACCCCAACGTCTTCGTGCCCCGCCGCCGCACCGAGTTCCTGGCCCGGCAGGCCCTCACCCGTACGCAGCCCGACACCGTCGTGGTCGACCTGTGCTGCGGCACGGGCGCCGTCGCCGCCGTCCTGGCCGCCCGCCGCCCGGCCCGGCTGCATGCGGCCGACCTGGACCCCGCGGCCGTGCGCTGCGCCCGCCGCAATCTCGCCCCGCTCGGCGGCGAGGTCCACGAGGGCGACCTGTATGCGCCGCTGCCCGCCGACCTCAGGGGCCGCGTCGACACCCTGGTGGCGAACGGGCCGTACGTCCCCACCGGAGACGTACCGCTGCTGCCGCCCGAAGCCCGTGACCACGAGCGGCGCCTCGCCCTCGACGGCGGGCACGACGGCCTCGACGTGCTGCGCAGGGTCGCGGGCGAGGCCCCGGACTGGCTCGCGCCCGGCGGACACCTCTTCGTCGAGACGAGCGAGCGCCAGGCCGCCGCGGCACAAGCGGCCGTCCGCTCGGCGGGCCTGCACGCACGCGTGGTCACGAACGAGGACCTGTACGCCACGATCGTCGTCGGTACACGCCTCTCCTGACCTCGGGGTTTGACCCGGCGCGTCGCCGGTACCCGCAAGATCGGAAACCAGCGACGCAGAGGGAGCAGCCACCATGACCGAAACGACTCCCGTCCAAGGTGACGCCTCCACAGTGGTGGGCGTGACCCTCAGCGACTGCACACCACAGGACGCCGACGCGGTCCTGCGGGTGCTGTCCACGGCCTTTGCCTCGGACCGCGCGCCGGACGAGCGCCCCGACGGCGACGCGACGGTCTGGCTCGCCACAGTCGACGCCGCGTCCGACCCGGCGCCCGGCGGGGCGAGCCCCCTGGCCGGGACGGCCACCGCGGACCTCCAGGGCGGCCACGAGGCGCTCGACCGCGTGTGCGCGGCGCTGACGGCCGCGTTCACCGTCACCGCGGAGACCGCCGCCTCCGGCGACCAGGAACAGGAGCTGCATCTGCGCCTGACGTCGCGGCACTGACCGGGGAATTCGGCGCGGGGCGGCGGATGTTGGTCACGACGACCGTGCCCAGGACAGCACCGCCGCGTGAAAGGCTCTGCCTCCATGACGAACACCGCGCCGCCCCCGGCCCCCGCAGTGCTGCACTACACCGCGTTCTCCGCGAGCCCGGAGGGCGGCAACGGTGCCGGTGTCGTGCTCGACGCGGCCGGGCTCGGCGACCAGGAGATGGTCGGCATCGCCGCCGAACTCGGCTACTCGGAGACCGCCTTCCTGACGCCAGGACCCGACCCGCAGGGCGATCCGAAGGACAAGCGGTCCTTCACGCTGCGGTACTTCAGCCCCCGGGCGGAGGTCGACTTCTGCGGCCACGCCACCGTCGCCGCCGCGGTGGCACTCGGTGAGCAATTCGGCACAGGGGACTTGGACTTCCACACCGCGGCGGGGCGTGTGCCGGTCACCGTCCGCCGCGAGGACGGCGTCCTCAAGGCCACCCTCACCAGCGTGGAGCCACGCGTGCACGAGGCGGCCCGGGAGGACGTGGAGGAGGCGCTCGCCGCGCTGGGCTGGCAGGCCGGCGAACTCGACCAGGGCCTGCCCCCGAGGATCGCCTTCGCGGGCGTGCGTCACCTGGTCCTCGCCGCCGCCACCCGTGACCGGCTGGCCGATCTGGACTACGACTTCGACGCCCTGCTGACCCTCATGCGCCGACTCGACCTGACGACCGTGCAACTCGTGTGGCGCGAGAACGAGACCACCTTCCACGTACGCGACCCGTTCCCCGTCGGCGGCGTCGTGGAGGACGCCGCCACGGGCGCGGCGGCTGCCGCCTTCGGCGCGTACGCCCGCGAACTGGGCCTCGTCCCCGACGACGCGCATTTGACGCTGCACCAGGGCCACGACATGGGCCGCCCGTCGCTGCTGGAGATCGACCTGCGTGCGGGGGACCGGCGGGTGCGGGTGTCCGGGGCCGCCGTCCGTCTCCAGTGCTAGCCTTTCGGAGGCCGTGCGAGAGAACGAGGAGGTGGTACCCGTGAACGAATCGACATGGGTGCTCTCCTCCGGGGTCACGGTCGGGCGATAGGTCGTCGTCCGGGAGCGCCGTACCGAGCTCTCCCGAAAAGGCACGACCGTGCACTTCACTTCTGAACAACGCCTCACTTCTGGACAAGGCCTCGACGACGGCGTCCTCGAGCGCGCATTCACCCTCGGCGAGATCCCCGGCATCCTGTGGACGCCCGCATCCGCGTCGGCCTCCGCACCGGTCCCGCTCATCCTGCTCGGCCACCCGCCGCTCGGGCTGCACAAGATGTACCCCCGGCTCGCGGGCCGGGCCCGCAGCGCGGCGGCGGAGGGGTTCGCCACCGCGACCATCGAGCTCCCCGGGAGCGGTGACCGGCCCCGGCTCACCGGCGTCGACCAGGCGCGCGCCGACCTGCGCCGGACCTTGCAGGCCGGTGAGCCGCTCGGCGACGAGATCATCGACGCCGTCATCCTCCCGCTGGTCGAGCAGGCGGTCCCGGAGTGGCGGGCCGCGCTGGACGCACTGCTCGCGCTGCCCGAGATCGGCGGCCCGGTCGCGTACTCGGGAGGAGTGATCTCCATCGGTGTCCGGCTCGCGGTGGTCGAGCCGCGCATCGTGGCCGCCGGTCTCTTCGCGGGGAGCTTCGTGCCCCGCGCCATCCTGGAGGAGGCCCGCCGGGTCACCATTCCGCTGCACGTCCTGTTGCAGTGGGACGACGAGGGCAACGACCGTCAGGCGGCCCTGGACCTGTTCGACGCCCTCGGCTCCAAGGAGAAGACGCTGCTCGCCAACATGGGCGGACACACGGGCGTCCCACAGTCCGCGGGGGAGGACGCGGCCCGCTTCTACGCCCGGCATCTGCGCTAGGCCCTGTCGTCACACGACAGCCCCTCGTCACGTCCCGTAGGAGACGTTCACGTCGCGGAAGCCCAAGGACCGCAGCAGGCCGCGCAGCATGTCCGTGGTGTTGCGTTCGGCGCGGCCCGTGAGGTTGCTGTCCCGTGCGGCCTCCCCGATGTGCCGGGCGGCGAGTTGGCGTACAGCCCGCTCGTCGCCCGGGTTGTCGGAGAAGAGGTCGGCGAGCCGGTCGAGCAGACCGCGCTGCTTCGCCACGGCGTACGAGCGGTCCGTGTCGAGCACGGGCGCGCCGAGCCGGGCGTGCGGCAGGCGCAGCGTCGCGGACGTGCGGTCGTCGTTCACCCGCACGTCGCCGGGGTCGATCCCGCCCAGGTTCACGTACGCGTTGACCGTGCCCGCGCCGACGTACAGCGTGCGTGTGCCCTGGATGACGTCCGGCAGATGCTTGGAGTCCTTGTCCAGGTCGACCACCACCTGGTAATTGCCGGCCGCGGCTTCGTAACGGCTCAGGTCCCGCACGGACTTGAGCAGCGCGGGCCCCGAGCGATCGTGGGTCTCCGTGCCGAACACGTCGTCAAGGCGGTGCACCATGCTCAGCCCGGCGAGCAGGACCGCGAGCACGACGAGCAGCACGACCGCCGCCTTCGCCCACAGGGGGAGTCGCAGGGCCTTCGCCCACCGGGGCACTGCGGTCCTCGGCGTCATGGGGCCTCCTTCCCATGACTACGAAATGCCACCGGGAGCGCTGATCACGCCGCTTTCAGGAAGCCGCGAACCGCCGTACGTACCGCTTCTGCCACGGCGTCTCAACCGCCCCGCGCGCGTAGTGCTCGCGTACGTAGGTGACGGCCCCGCCCGCTGGTACTCCGTCCAGTACCGCTAGACACGCGAGCGCCGTCCCCGTACGACCGCGGCCGCCCGCGCACGCCACTTCCATCCGCTCATGTGCGCAGCGTCGCCACGCCTCCGTGAGTACGGCACGCGCGCGTGCACGGTCGGCGGGAAGACGGAAGTCGGGCCAGCGCAGCCACGTCGACTCCCAGTCCGTGGGCGGGGGTTCGGCCCCCAGGAGGTAGATGCCGTACGTCGGCGGGGGACCGGCGGGCAGCGGATCGCGCAGCCCCCTGCCGCGCACGAGCAGCCCCGAGGGCAGCCGCAGCACACCCGGCGCTCCGGCCTCCCACGGCTCGGCCGTCACCGCGCGTCCTTCGCTGCCGACAGCAGGAACGCCGCCATCCTGCGCGCCCGCCCGAACGCGTCCGGGAACACATCCAGGCCGTCCGAGACCAGCGCGCCCTCGTGCAGCAGCATCAGGGAGCGCCCCAACTCCCTTGCGGTGTCCGGCGCCACGTCCGACGCGAGCCGGGTGAACAGCTCCAGCATCCACCGCTTCTGACCGGTGATCACCGCGTACGCGGGGTGCGCGGGGTCGCTGATCTCCGCGTGCGCGTTGACCATGCTGCAGCCCTTGCCGCTGTTGGCGCTCATCCACTCCTGGGAGGCATCGAAGACGGCCAGCACCCGGTCGGTGGGGGAGAGTTCGGCGTCCTCGTGGTGGTGGGCGAGGTAGGCGCGCCAGCGGGCGTCGCGGGTCGCCAGGTAGTCGACGACGATCTGCTCCTTGGAGCCGAAGCGGTCGTAGAGCGTCTTCTTCGTGACGCCCGACTCCGCCGCGATCAGGTCCACGCCGACCGCGTGGATGCCGCGCTCGTAGAACAGCCGCGAGGCGGTCTCCAGGACCTTGCGCGCGGCCGGTGTCAGGTCGGGCCGGTCCGGGTCGACGGCCGGCGGGGCGGGGTTCGTCGTCGTAGGCATGCCGCAAGGGTATACCGATCTGTATAGTGGTGCCAGGTAAACCGATCTGTATACCTCTGCCCTTGAACCCGAACACGTGAGGCGGTTGCCGCGCCATGAACGTCCTTTTGTCCATCGGATTCGTCCTGACCTGGAGCTCCGGCTTCATCGGAGCCAAGCTCGGCGCAGGCGACGCGAGCGCCGTGACCACGCTGATGTGGCGGTTCCTCCCGCTGGCGCTGGCCCTGGGCGCCGTCGCGGTGGCGGCGGGCAGGAAGCGATGGCGCGGGCTCGGCCGGCGCACGATCGGACGGCAGGCCGTCGTCGGCGCCCTCTCGCAGAGCGGCTACCTCCTGACCGTCTACTACGCCATCCAGCTCGGCGTCTCCAGCGGCACGACCGCCCTCATCGACGGCACCCAGCCCCTGGTCGCGGGCGCCCTCGCAGGCCCCCTGCTGCGGCAGTACGTCACCGCGCGGCAGTGGCTCGGCCTGTGCCTCGGACTCGCCGGGGTCGTCATCGTCACCACGGCCGACGCGGGCGCCGTCTCCGGTGTCCCGTGGTGGGCGTACGGCGTCCCGTTCCTTGGCATGCTGTCGCTGGTCGCGGCCACCTTCGTGGAGAGCCGCTCGCGCACCCGGGTCGAGCCGATGGTCGCCCTGACCGTGCACTGCGCCACCAGCGCCGTCGTCTTCACGGGCCTCGCCGTTGCGCTGGGCGAGGCCGCACCGCCCGCCGCGCCGTCCTTCTGGCTGTCGATCGCCTGGCTCATCGGCCTGTCGACATTCGGCGGCTACGGCCTCTACTGGATCGTGCTGCGGCGCGGCGGCCTCACCCAGGTCAACACGCTGATGTTCCTGATGGCACCCGTCACCGCCGTGTGGGGAGCGCTGATGTTCGGCGAGCCCTTCGGGATACGCACCGCGCTGGGGCTCGTCCTCAGTCTCGCGGCCGTCGTGGTCGTCCGGCTCGGCACACGCGCGTACCCGCTACGAGGCGGCCGCGACAAGGTGGCGGTTGGGAAGCACGGCCGCGTCGGCCAGCTCCGGGACCTCCACCACGGTGACGCCCGCTGAGGCGAGCACCCCCATCCCGTCGGCGCCCGGCACGAACGTGTCGGGCTCCCGCCAGGCAGACACCACGCGGCGCACCCCCGCGTCGACGATGAGCCGGGCGCACGGCTTCGGCCGCGAGGCGCGGCGGGCGCACGGTTCCAGGCTGCTGTAGACGGTGGCCGTGGCGAGGCGCGGGTCGTCGGCGGCGAGCTTGCCGAGCGCGGCCTCCTCGGCGTGCACCACCGGGTCCTGGCCCGCGCGTGAGTAGCCGCGCGCCAGTTCCGTGCCGTCGTCGGCGACGACCACGGCGCCGACGCTGAACGCGGTCCTCGACGGCGGGCACTCGGTGGCGAGTTCGCAGGCCAGTCGCAGCCAGTGCCGGTCCGCCGCGGTGGCCGCCGGCCCCGGGCCGGGCACGGTCGGCGCGTACCGGGTGACGATCACGTCCCCGACCCGCTCCGTGGCGAGCACCCGCATCCGGCTGCGCGGCCCGCCCGGGTAGGAACCGGGGCCGAACAGGCGCGGCGCGCCAGGCTCACCGACCACCAACGGGGCGATGGCGAGCCGCAGTTCGTCCGCGAGGCCCAGTTGCAGCAGCTGCGTGTGCACGCGCGCGCCGCCCTCGACGAGCAGCCGCCGCACGCCCCGCGCGCCGAGGTCGTCGAGGAGCGCCGCCCAGTCGAGGTGCCGGCCCAGCGCCATCACGTCGGCCGCGCCGCCCACGCGCGTGCGCGCGAGTTGGGCGCCCGACTCGGTCGTGTAGACGAGTCGTTCGCCACCCGTCGTCCAGAACGGGTCACCCGGATCCAGGTCCCCCGACGCGGTGACCGCCACCTTCAGTGGGTAGGCGGCCCGCCCGTCCGCTACCCGCTTGGCGCGCCGCTGCGGGGAGTTGACCAGCAGCCGGGGCCGGTCCGCGCGCAGCGTCCCCGCCCCGACGAGGATCGCGTCGCTCGCCGCCCGCACCGCGTCCACCCGCTCGAAGTCCTCCACGCCGGACAGCAGGAGCCGCTCAGGGCCGGTGTCGTCGAGGCAGCCGTCGAGCGAGACCGCGGCGGACAGCAACACGTGGGGGCGGGACATGGCGACTCCGTGACCGGGCGGAACGTACGCGCAGAGCCTATCGAGACGCCGGCGGTGTGCCGTCCCCGAAGGGGCGCCCGCCCAGCTTCTCGCGGCCGTGCGGGGTCAGCCAGCCGGACGGGTCCGGGCCGAGCGGCACGATCCGCGTGGGGTTTATGCCGGTGTGCACCTGGTAGTAGTGCCGCTTGATGTGGTCGAAGTCGACGGTGTCCCCGAAGCCGGGCGTCTGGAACAGGTCCCGCGCGTACGCCCACAGGACCGGGTCCTCGGCCAGCTTGTTGCGGTTGCACTTGAAGTGACCGTGGTAGACGGCGTCGAAGCGGACCAGCGTCGTGAACAGCCGGACATCCGCCTCCGTGATCGTGTCGCCGACGAGATACCGCTGCCCGTCAAGCCGCCGCGCCACCGTGTCGAGCCGCGCGAACACGTCCCGGTACGCCTCCTCGTACGTGTCCTGCTCGCTGGCGAACCCGGCCCGGTACACGCCGTTGTTCACGTCCCGGTAGACGCCCTCCATCACCTCGTCGATCTCGTCGCGCAGCGGCTCCGGATACAGGTCCGGCGCGCCGGACCTGTGCAGCGCCGTCCACTCTGTCTCCAAGTCCAGCGTCAGCTGCTGGTAGTCGTTGGTGACGAGTTTGCCGGACGGTACGTCGACGATCGCCGGCACGCTGACGCCGCCCGGATACCCGGTCTCCCGCGCGTCGTAGGCCTCACTGAGGTAGCGGATCCCGAGCACCGGGTCGCGGTCGTCCGGATCGAGCGTGAAGCGCCAACTGCGGTCGTCCTGGATCGGGTCGGTGACCGCGAGGGACAGGGCGTCCTCCAGGCCCAGGAGGCGGCGCACCACCAGGGCGCGGCTCGCCCAGGGGCAGGCCCTGCTCACGACGAGCCGGTAGCGGCCCGCCTCCACGGGCCAGCCGTCGCGGCCGTCGGCGGTGATCCGGTCGGTGAAATGACTGCGGGAGCGCTTGAAGGCCTTCTTGCCGTACGAGGCGTTGCCGGGCACGTGGGTCTCCCTCCGGGGTCGGACACGATCGTGCGCCCCGAGCCTGCCCGAGGAACGGCCCGCGCACCACCTCGGCGGAGGCGGCTGTCAGTGGCCGATGAGAGGCTCGGAGTGGGCATTGACCGCCATGGCAAGGAAGGCGCAGGCATGAGGACCACGACCGGCAGCTACCTCACCCTGGACGACGGCCGTCCCGGAGTCCGGTTCACCCGCACGTACGAGAAGCCGATCGACCGCGTCTGGCGCTATGTCACCGACCCGGTCGACCTCGCGCACTGGTTCCCCTCGAAGTTCGAGGCCGGGGAGTTGAGCCCCGGCGCGACGATCCGCTTCTTCGACGACCCGAACATGCCGGAGTCCGTCGGCACGGTCGTCGCCGCGGAGCCCCCGCGCCACTTCTCCTTCACGTGGGGAGGCGACGAGCTCCAGTACGACCTGGAGAAGCGCGGTGACGGAGGCACGCACCTGACGCTCACCAACGTGCTGCTCAGCGCGGACGCGGCGGCACGCAACGCGGCGGGCTGGGAGGTCTGCCTGCTCGCCCTTGACGCGGCCGACCGCGGCGAGCCCCTGTCGGAGGACCACACGGGAGCGACGCCGCCGTGGAAGGAGCTGTACGACGCCTACCTGGCCGCCGGCTTCCCGTCCGGCGCCCCCGTGCCCGGCATGGAAGAGGAGTCCTGAGGCACACGCACCGCGTGTGCACACGGTCACAGCCTGAATAGCGGGATGCCACGAATGGGCGCAAAATCGGACACATGTCCTTTATGTCCGCGAGTGTGACGTGGCTCGGACTCGGCCTCACGGTCGGTACCGCGGGACTGGTGACCTACGGTCTTGCGGTGCTCCCGTGCGGAGCCTCGGTCCGGCAGCAGGATGCCGAGGCGGTCTGCCGCCCGGCCAGGCGGACGGCGCTCGTCCTCGGTGCGCTCGGCATCGCGGCGTTCACCGTCGGAACGGTGTTCCTGTTCCTGAGCCTGACGAACTTCGGCTGAGAATGAAGGAGTACTCCATGACCAGTGGTCAGAACACCATCATCGCCCCCGTCCGCGACCTCGCCGCCGCCAAGGCCGTCTACACCAAACTGCTCGGCGTGGAGCCGTCGTCGGACGAGGTGTACTACGTGGGCTACGACGTGGCGGGACAGCACTTCGGCCTGAACCCGGGCGGGCACCAGCAGGGCATGACCGGTCCCGTGGGCTACTGGACCGTCGACGACATCCAGGGGATGGTCGCGTCCCTGGTCGAGTCCGGCGCCGAGGTCGTCCAGGACGTCACGGAGGTCGGGCCCGGACGGCGGATCGCGTCGCTGAAGGACGCGGACGGCAATGTCTTCGGAGTGCTCCAGGACGGCTGACCGGTCCGGGAACGAGGAGTGGGGCCGGGCCCGAAGGCCGCGGCCCCACCCGATTCCCGGTGCTACGCACCGCTCCCGTAGGGGCGGGTGATCGCTTCCATACCGTGTCCGGCGGGGTCCATGAAGTACACGCCACGGCCTCCGTCGTTGTGGTTGATCTCGCCCGGCAGCCTTCCGTGCGGATCGGCGTAGTAGGTGAGCCCCGCCTCCTTGATGCGCCGGAAGATCCCGTCGAACTCCTCCTCGGTGACGAGGAAGGCGTAGTGCTGCGGGACGATGGACCCGGCGGGAGCCGTCGCGAAGTCCAGGGTCACGCCGTTGCTGAGGTCGAGCGGGATGAACGGGCCCCATTCGTCGCCCACTTCGAGCCCCAGGATGCCCGCGAGGAACTCGGCGGACTCCCGCTTGTCCCGGGAGTGGACGATGGTGTGATTGAGCTGAACTGCCATGGTGGATTGCCCTCCAGAAGGCAACTCCGGCACCTCCATGCCTCACCCGGTCGGTGACCGGCACGCGATGCTGCCGGGGATCTTAGACACGGTGCCGCGCTCGGGGCCAGTGGGTTTCCGGCTACGGTTCCGGCGTCAGTCCAGGACCAGTTCCGGGTCGTACATGTCGAGCCAGAGCGCCAGGTCCAGCGTGCGCTCCAGGCCACGCCGTGAGGCCTGCGTGATCTGCGGCGTCTCGCGGTGGGCGGCGACGCTGAGCCGGTCCCTGTCGACGATCTCGAAGACCCGGTGCGAGGGCTTCGCGAGCAGATCCTTGGCGTGCTCCTGCAGCGCGAGCGCGTACTTCGGATCCTGCGTCGACGGGTAGGGGCTCTTGACCCGGTCGTACACCGACGTCGGCAGCACGTCCGCCGTCGCCTCGCGCAGCAGCGACTTCTCCCGGCCGTCGAACGACTTCAGCGCCCACGGTGTGTTGTAGACGTACTCGACGAGCCGGTGGTCGCAGAACGGGACCCGCACCTCGAGGCCCACCGCCATGCTCGCCCGGTCCTTGCGGTCGAGCAGGACCCGCACGAAGCGGGTCAGGTGCAGGTAGCAGATGCGGCGCATCTTGTACTCGAAGTCGCTCTCGCCCTCCAGGCGCTGGATGTCGCGCACCGCTTCGGCGTAGCTGTCGGCCGTGTACCCCTCCAGGTCGAGCCGCTTGGTGAGCTCCGGCCTGATCACGTCCGAGTCGTCACCGATGTGCTTGCCCATGCTCACCAGCCACGGGAACGCCTCCGTGTTGCGGGCCTCCTCGTCGAAGAACTGGAGGTAGCCGCCGAAGACCTCGTCCGCCGACTCGCCGGACAGGGCCACCGTCGAGTGCTCGCGGATCGCCTTGAACAGCAGGTACAGGGAGGCGTCCATGTCGCCGAAACCGGCCGGAACGTCGCGTGCCCGGATGACGCGGGCGCGCACCTCGGGGTCGGCCAGCGCGTTCGAGTCGAGCACGATGTCCTCGTGGTCGGTCCCCGACGCCTGCGCCACGTCGTGCACGTAGGGGGTGTCGGGCGTGCCGCGCAGCTCGTCGGCGACGAAGTTCTCGGCCTGGCCGAGGAAGTCGACCGCGAAGCTGCGCACGGTCTCCTGGCCGGCCAGCTGCTTCGCGGCGATCGCCGTCATCGCGGAGGAGTCGAGGCCGCCCGACAGGAGCGTGCAGCGCGGCACGTCCGAGACGAGCTGGCGGCGCACGATGTCGTCGAGCAGCTCACGCACGTGGGCGATGGTCGTTTCCTGGTCGTCGGTGTGCGGCTTCGTCTCCAGCGTCCAGTACGCGTGCTGCCGCAGCCCGGAGTGGTCGACGGTGACGACGGTGCCCGGCTCGACCTCGTGCATGCCGTCCCACACGGCGTGCCCCGGAGTCTTCACGAACGTGAACAACTCGCGCAGACCGTCGAGGGTGACACGGCGCGCGGCGAGTGGATTGGCGAGGATCGCCTTGGGCTCGGAGCCGAACAGCACGCCGTCCGGGGTCTCGTAGAAGTAGAAGGGCTTGATGCCCATCCGGTCGCGGATCATGACGAGCTTGTCGGTGCGGCCGTCCCAGATGGCGAACGCGTACATGCCGTTGAGACGCTCGGGCAGGTCCTCGCCCCACTCGAGGTAGCCGTGCAGCACCACCTCGGTGTCGGAGTCCGTGCGGAACTCGTGGCCGAGGGCCGCCAGTTCGGCACGGAGCTCGGTGTAGTTGTACGTCTCGCCCGAGTACACCAGGGCGACGTTCCCGGTCGGTGTCTCGACGGTCATGGGCTGCCGGCCACCCGGCAGGTCGATGATGGCGAGCCTGCGGTGACCGAGGGCCGCGGGACCCTCGATCCAGGTGCCGCGGTCGTCGGGACCGCGGCACTCCATGGTCTGGGTCATCGCATCCACTGTCTCGGCCGAGGCCCGCAGGTCACGGTCGAAGGAAACCCAGCCGGTGATGCCACACATAACGCTTCCTCCTGCTCGCCGTACGGCCGTGGCCAACCGGGGCGACAAGTTGTACACGGCATCTATGTGTCGAGCGTGTGTCATGGCGGCGGGGTCGGTCAATGCGCCCGTAACGCAAGGGAAATGCCGAACCGAGCGATTCAAGCCCCGGTCCGGCCGAAAAGCGGAATGATCCCCTTCGCAAACCCCTTGCGGCGTGGGCCTCGTGAATAAAGTTGCCTTGGGCGACCAGAACGATCCGGCCAACGGCAAAGACTTGATCAATCCTCGAACGTCGCCGCCGCGAGCCCGAACGACAGCGTCATGCCGATCCCCGACGTCACCGAGATGGCCCGCACGCCCGGCGCCACCTCGCGGATGAGTAGCGGCCCGCGGGGGCTGCTGGCGTACACACCCTGCCACCGTTCGGTGACCCGTACCGAGGGGACGCCCAGGACGCGGGAGGCCTCGCGCAGCAGCAGCTCCGTCGTCGCCTCGTCCTGGAACGGGATCTCCGTCGCGTCGTACGCGTGCGAGTCGCCGACCAGGACCGTACCGTCGGGCAGCCGCGTGAACATCACGTTGGCGACCACGTTCAGCAACTCCGGGCTGTGCGCCGTGACTTCGTCCCGAAGCCGGTTGGCCGATGGCATCGCGGTGAAGCCGTCGTAGCGCAGCATCGACGTCGCGGTCAGCACGGCCGAGTCCGTACGGAAGGCGTCGGGCGCCGCGACCCTGGCCATGGACAGGCGGCACCGCTCGATGCCGTGCGCCTCCGCCTCGGCCGGATACAGCCGGTCCAGGTCGTGGCCCACGCAGAGCAGGATCCGGTCCCCGTGCACGGGGCCGCGGCTGGTGTGCACCGTGCCGGACTCGACGCCGACCACATTCGTGCCCCAGGAGACCGTCACGGCGGGCTGCTCGGCCAGCCAGTCCGCGAGTCGCGGCGCCGCCTCGCGCGGGTCGACCCGGAGGTCCGCGGGCAGCAGCGCGCCGCCGACCAGGTCCTCGCGCCCCTCGGCGGCGCGGCCGAGCGCCTCGCCCACCTCCTCGCGCGTGCGCAGCCGCACCGCGTCCGCGCCCCGCTCGTCCCGCAGCTCCTCCAGGACCGCAAGCTCGGTCGCCGACCGGGCCACCACCAGGGCGCCCGCCTCCGGCGCCCACAGCCCGGCCGACTTGGCGGCGTCCAGCCAGCCGGAGCGCGAGCGCAGCGCGAGGTCGAGGAGTTCGCCGCGCTGCGCCGTGACACAGCAGTGGCCGAAATTGCGCACGGACGCGCCCACCGGCCGCCGGTCCCGCTCGACCACCGTGACGCTGAGCCCCCGGCGCACCGCCTCGAAGGCGTGGGCGAGGCCGACGATGCCGGCGCCGACCACGACGAGGTCGCTGCGGCCGGAGGGGAGGGCGATGGAGGGTGCTGATGCGTTGTTCATGACACCAAGCCTGCGGACCGGCCGACGCCACCCGCAAGGGTTGTCTATACAAGTTTCCCCGTTGTTTACCAGCTGTGCGCCGAGATCGCTCTTGCTCAGCCCGTCCTCGGGCTGAGAAACTCGACTTGTGAAGACAAGTGGTGAGAACGGGCCGCTGCACCAGCGGCTCGGCGCCGAGTTCCGGCGACGCATCGAGTCGGGGGAGTGGCCCGAAGGGACGCCCGTGCCGAGCGAGGCGCAGCTGTGCGAGGAGTTCGGGACCTCGCGCGGCCCCGTGCGCCAGGCGCTCGCGCAACTGCGGGCCGACGGTCATCTGGCCGGCGGGCGCGGCAAATCGCCCGTCGCCCGCAGGGTCACGCCCTCGCAGCCGTTCGCCTCGCTGATGTCGTTCACGCAGTGGGCCGAGTCGATCGGGCGGACCCCCGGCCAGCACACCGTGGAGGTGGCCCGGCGCCGCGCGACCCCCGAGGCTGCCGCGCGCCTGGGCCTCGACGAGGGCGCGCCGGGCATCGACCTCGTCCGGCTGCGCCGTCTCGACGGGGTGCCCGCGATGGTCGAGCGGTCCACGTTCGTCCTCGACGTCGGCCTGCACCTGTTCGCGTTCGACCCGGACGAGGGTTCGGTCTACGACGCGCTCACCTCGTGCGGCGTCGACCTGCACCGCGCGCGGCACACCATCGACGCCGTCGCGGCGGACCCCGAGGACGCCGAACTCCTCGGCGTCGCACCCGGCCAACCCCTGCTCCGCGTACGGAGGTTGACGTACACCGGCGACGGCAGGCCCGTCGAGTACGCGGATGATCGTTATCTGCCGTCCATGGCCACGTTCACCATCGAGAACACCATGGACGGACGCACCGTCGCCGCCCGCGGCGGCACCGCAGACACCAGCACCACACGTGAGGAAGCCCAGTGATCGAACTCGCCGTCTTCGACATGGCAGGTACCACCATCGACGAGCACGGGGCCGTATACGACGCGCTGCGGCACGCCGTCGAGTCCACCGGCGTCCGCGTCGACCCGGTCGACCTGCAGACCTGGATGGGCACCGACAAGCGCGAGGCCATCGCCGCGCTCGTCCGCATCGGCGGCGGCGCCCCCGACGCGGAGCTCGTCGAGCGACAGTACGAGGTGTTCCGCGCCACCCTGCGCGAGAGCTACGCGAAGCAGCCGCCGGAGCCGATCGCCAACGCGGACAAGGCACTTGAAGCGCTGCGCACCCGCGGCATCAAGATCGCCCTCACCACCGGCTTCAGCGCGGACGTGGCGCTGCCCCTGCTCGACTCGCTCGGCTGGTCCACCGGCGAGGGCGGCAACCTCGACGCGGTCGTCACCTCCGACGAGGTGCCCCGCGGCCGACCCGCCCCGTACATGATCCAGCGCGCCATGGAGAAGACCGGGACCGTCGACGTACGGAAGGTCCTCGTGGCCGGTGACACGGTCGTGGACCTGGAGGCCGGGTTCAACGCGGGCGCGAGCGTCGTGGTCGGCGTGCTCACGGGACAGCTCACCCGCGAGCAGCTCGAAGCCCACCCGCACACCTACGTGTTGGACGGCGTCGCCGACCTCCCGGGAATCGCCGAAACCCGGGCCGACGGCTGAGCCCGTCCGTCAGCTGAGCGCCGCGTCCACGATCGCCTGCGCCTCGCTCTGCACCTGAGCGAGGTGCTCGGCGCCGTGGAACGACTCGGCGTAGATCTTGTAGACGTCCTCCGTGCCACTGGGCCGGGCCGCGAACCACGCGTTCTCGGTGGTCACCTTGAGGCCGCCGATGGCCGCGCCGTTGCCCGGTGCCTCGGAAAGGCGGGCCGTGATCGGCTCGCCCGCGAGGGTGTCGGCGGTGATCGCGTCGCCGGTCAGCTTCGCGAGGCGGGCCTTCTGCTCCTTCGTCGCCTTGGCGTCCACGCGCGCGTAGGCGGCGCCCGACGCGCCGTGCTCGGCGGCGAGTTCGGCGTAGTACGCGGACGGCGTCTTCCCGGTGACGGCGGTGATCTCGGCGGCCAGCAGGGCGAGCAGGATGCCGTCCTTGTCGGTGGTCCACACGCTCCCGTCCTTGCGGACGAAGCTCGCCCCGGCGCTCTCCTCGCCGCCGAACGCCACCGAGCCGTCGACCAGGCCCGGCACGAACCACTTGAACCCGACGGGCACTTCGACGAGTTCGCGGCCGAGGGTGGCGGCGATCCGGTCGATGACGGCGGACGACACGAGCGTCTTGCCGATCGCCGCGGACGCCGGCCACTGGGGCCTGTGGCCGAACAAGTAGTGGATGGCGACGGCCAGATAGTGGTTCGGGTTCATCAGGCCCGCGTCCGGGGTGACGATGCCGTGCCGGTCGGCGTCCGCGTCGTTGCCGGTCAGCAGGTCGAAATCGTGGCGCCGCGCGAGCACCGAGGCCATCGCGGGCGCCGACGACGGGTCCATCCGGATCTTGCCGTCCCAGTCGAGCGTCATGAAACGCCACGTCGGGTCGGTCTCCGGGTTCACCACGGTCAGGTCGAGCCCGTACATCTCGGCGATCCGTGCCCAGTAGTGCACACTCGCGCCACCCAGCGGATCGGCGCCGACCCGCACACCCGAGGCGCGGATGGCGTCGATGTCGATGATGTCCTTGAGGTCCTCGACGTAGCGCTCACGGAAGTCGTACGGCTCCCAGGCCGCCTCTTCGACCGTGCGCGGCGCCCAACTGGCGTCCTCCAGCAGCTCGTTGGCGCGATCGGCGATCCACGAGGTGGTGGCGGAGTCAGCGGGGCCGCCGTGCGGAGGGTTGTACTTGAAGCCGCCGTCGCGGGGCGGATTGTGGCTCGGTGTGATCACGATGCCGTCGGCGCGCTCGTCCGTCCCCTCGCGGTTCCAGCGCAGGATCGCGTGGCTGAGCGCGGGCGTCGGCACGAAGTCCTCGTGCGCGTCGGCCAACACCCGCACGCCGTGCGCCGCGAGAACACCGAGGGCGGTCTTCAGGGCGGGCTGCGACAGGGCGTGCGTGTCCGGGCCGATGAAGAGGGGGCCCGTGATGCCCTCGGCCGCGCGGTGCTCGACGATCGCCTGGGTGATCGCGGCGATGTGCTTCTCGTTGAAGGCCCCGTCGAGGCTCGAGCCGCGATGGCCACTCGTGCCGAAGACGACGCGTTGCTCGGGGCGCGTGACGTCCGGCTCGCGTGTGTAGTACGCGTCGATCAGTTCGTCGACGTCGACGAGATCGCCCGGCAGGGCGGGGGTTCCTGAGCGCTCAGCAGTCATGGGAGCAGTCTCCCACCTGCGCCTATGAAGAAAAGTGGGCGGCACAGGCGGGAGACGGGTTCCGGGCCTTCGGGTCCCGGGCTGTGCTCAGTCCTCCCCGGACTCCTGCTGGTTCTTGACGATCTCCGAGAGGACGGCGAGGACCTGCGACTCCGCCTGGTCCTTCTCGATCCCGAGGCCGGTGAGCAGCCCCGAGCCGTTCTCGTGCTCCAGGAGCGCGAGCAGGATGTGCTCGGTGCCGATGTAGTTGTGGCCCAGGCGCAGCGCCTCACGGAACGTCAGCTCCAGGGCCTTCTTGGCGTCGGCGTCGAACGGCACCAGGGCCGGCATGTCGTCGGACTTCGCGGGCAGTTCGGCCGTGGCGGCCTGCCGCACCGTGTCCAGAAGCACGTCCTGCGCGAGCATCGCCCGGGCGGCGAGGCCCTCCGGCTCGTGCAACAGGCCGAGCACCAGGTGGGCGGGGGTGATGGTGGCGTTGCTCGCGGCGCGGGCCTCGTTCTGCGCGGAGACGACCACGTTGCGGGCGCGTTCGGTGTAGCGGCTGAAGCCCTGACTGGGGTCCAGGTCGGACTCGGAGCCCTTGGCCACGAAGCGCTTCTGCGCGGCCTGGCGGGTGACTCCCATGCTCTTGCCGATGTCCGTCCAGGAGGCGCCGGAGCGGCGGGCCTGGTCGACGAAGTGGCCGATCAGATGGTCGGCGATGTCGCCGAGGTGGTCCGCCGCGATGACGGCGTTCTGGAGCTGGTCGAGTGCGTCGGCGTTCGACTTCTTGATGGCGTCGATCAGGTCGTCGAGGCGGATGGAGGGCGTGCCGGATTCAGTCATGACGCAACCGTAGGTTGACAGTCTTGAGGTGTCAACCCAACGTTGACACCCTTCTGGTGCGGTTCACACCACCGGCGGATTCAACTGCCGGAAGCCGTCCTGGGTCCGGTACGGGTAGTAGGGATACGGCGCCTTCGTCTCGCTCGCCGCGTCCAGCTTCGCCACCTGCTCGGGGGTGAGCTCCCAGCCGATGGCGCCCAGGTTCTGCGTCAGTTGCTCCTCGTTGCGGGCCCCGATCAGCACCGTGGACACGGTGGGCCGGCGCAGCAGCCAGTTGATGGCGATCTGCGGGACGGCCTTCCCGGTCTCCTCGGCGACCTCGTCCAGTGCGTCCATCACCCGGTACAGGTGCTCGTCCTCGATGGGTGGCCCGAACTGCGCGGTCTCGTGCAGCCTGCTGTCGGCGGGCAACGGCTGCCCGCGCCGGATCTTCCCGGTGAGCCGCCCCCAGCCGAGCGGGCTCCACACCACGGCGCCGACGCCCTCCTCCTTGGCGAGCGGCATCAACTCCCACTCGTAGTCCCGGCCGACGAGCGAGTAGTACACCTGGTGTGCGGCGAACCGCGGCCGCCCGTGCCTCTCGGCCTCGGAGAGCCCCTTCATCAGCTGCCAGCCCGCGTAGTTGGAGACGCCGGTGTGGCGGATCTTTCCGGCGCGCACCAGGTCCTCGAGCGTGGCGAGTACCTCCTCGACCGGCGTGCTCGCGTCGTACGCGTGCAGCTGGAACAGGTCGATGTAATCGGTGTCGAGGCGCCGCAACGCGGCGTCGACGGACGCGATCAGGCGAGAGCGCGAAACCCCGGCGTCGTACGGTCCCTCGCCGGTCGGCAGTGCCGCCTTGGTCGAGATGAGCGCCTGGTCGCGCCGGCCCTTGAGCGCGGCGCCGAGCACTTCCTCGGAGGCCCCGTCCGAGTATACGTCGGCGGTGTCGAACAGGGTGACTCCGGCCTCCAGGCTGAGATCGACCATCCGTCGCGCCTCGTCGATCCCGTTCGTCCCCCACGCCGAGAACAGGGGGCCACGCCCGCCGAAGGTTCCGGCCCCGAAACCCAACGCCGGAACCTTCAGGCCGGACGTCCCCAGCTGTCGGTACTCCATGTCGATCCCCTTGATGGTCGCTCGCGTCGATGAGTTCACCCCTAAAGGGATTGTGGTCCCGTTAGGAAGTGACGCAACCGTAGCAGGAAGTCGTTCAATAATGGAACTGTGGTGCCGATAGGCTGGTTGGGCTACGGCTCCGTGTGGAGCTTGAACGGAGAGAGTTGTGGTGAGAGAGAATCGAACAGTCACGATCCGCCGCGCCACGTCAGGGGAACCAGACCGATGCCCGCAGCCCACGTCACCCTCGCCGACGTCCTGAGTGCCGCCGCCCCGGAGGCCACCGGCGCCCTCTGGCGGCTCGACGGCGCGGCCCGCCAGCTCGACGCCAACGTCGTCCGCCTGCGGCCGGGCGGGGGCGGCGACGCGTATGTGGAGGCAGAACTCGACGTGCTCCTCGTCGTCGTGGAGGGCCACGGCACGCTGCACCGTGCGGGCGTGGACGAGGAAGTGGCGCCCGGCACGCTCGTGTTCGTACCGCGCGGCGAGCGGCGCGCGGTCAGCGCCGGTGCGGACGGGCTCGTCTACCTCACGGCACACCGCAGGCGGCCCGGCATGACCATCCGCCGCGCCGAACCGCAGGTCACGACCGAGGGCGGCGAGGCACCCTGCCTGCTGCCCCGGGTGTGCGCGTCCTGCGGGCAGGCGGCCGACGACGCCGGTGCGCGGTACTGCGCCCGATGCGGGGAGCGCCTGGAGGGAGAGCGAGGGGCACAGTGATCCGGCCGTACTTGAGTCGCAGGGATCACGCCAGACGGCGCGTTCCGGCGTTCAAGTACCGCCCTGAGTACGGGATGTGGCGCCGCACCCCGTAACTTCACGCCAGTGATTCAACACGGGAAGTTACCCGAAATTCGGGGGTGCGGGATGAAGTCCGGGGCCGCCTTCGGCAGACTCCGGGGCACGGCGGCCGCACACTCGGGCAGCGGCCGCCAGGGGAGGGAGCACCACCGGGGAGTCCGTGGGCGTGGGGCACGCGGACTCCCCGACCCGCCGCAGGCGTTGCGTGGCACGGCGCCCGCCGCTGGCTACGGTTCCGGCATGGCCGACTACCGCATTGAGACCGTCCGCAACGGCGACCGCGACTGGACCGCGCGCAACGACCGGGGCGCCGAGGTCCGCATCGCCCCCGCCGACAGCGAGGAAGCACAGCCGTCCTTCACCCCGGTCGAACTCCTCCTCGCCGCGCTCGGCGGCTGCGGCGGCCTCGTCGTCGACCGCACGGCCCGCACAGTTCCGCACGACGAGCTGCGGATCACCGTCGAGTCCGTGTCACGGCCGGAGGACGACGGGCGCGTCGGATCCGTCCGTGTCTCGTACGAGATCGAGCTGCCGGAAGGCGACACGGACGCCGCCGAGGCGCTCGAACGCGGCATCCGGCTGACCCACGAGAAGTACTGCACGGTCAGCCGCACCGTCGAACACGGCGCGCGCGTCGAGGCGTTGGGCCCCGACGGCACGATGCTCTTCATGGGCGGCTGACCGGGCGACCGGGTCGAGTCGGACGGGCCGGTGGCGGCGCGCCACCGGCCCCCTGCCGCCCTACGGCAGCGCGTGCACCTTCGGTCCGACCGCATTCGACCAGGCGTTGCCCGCCGTGGCGTCCCAGTTCGTGGACCAGGTCATCGCCCCGCGCAGCCCCGGATAGGTCTTCGCGGGCTTGAACGTGCCGCAGCCGGTGCCGCGCGCCAGACAGTCGAGCGCGTTGTTCACGACCGACGGGGCCACGTAGCCGCTGCCCGCGCCGCGCGTCGACGCCGGTACGCCGAGTCCGACCTGCGAGGCGTCGAGGCCGCCCTCCAGCTGGATGCAGGCGAGCGCGGTGAGGAAGTCGACGGTGCCCTGGCTGTACACCTTGCCGTCGCAGCCCAGCATCGAACCGCTGTTGTAGTACTGCATGTTGACGACCGTGAGGATGTCCTTCACGTTCAGCGCCGTCTTGAAGTATTCGCCGGACGTCGACTGCATGTCGATGGTCTGCGGCGCCATCGTCAGGACCAGCTTGCCCCCCGCCTTCGCCGACAGCTGGTGCAGCGCCTTCGACATGTACGTCGAGTTGAGGCCGTTCTCCAGGTCGATGTCGACGCCGTCGAAGCCGTACTCCCGCATCAGCGCGTACGCGCTGTCCGCGAACGCCGTCGCCGAGGCGTCGCTGTTCACCGAGATGGTGCCCTTCTCGCCGCCGACCGACAGGATCACGGACTTGCCCGCCGCCTGCTTGGCGGCGATGTCGGACTTGAAGTCCCCGGCGTTCGCGTAACCGACGGCCGGGTCCAGGTTGAAGGTGATCTGGCCGGGCGTGCTGGTGGCGTCGGCGAAGGACACCGCGATGATGTCGTACTGCGCCGGCACGTCACGCAGCTTCTGGACGGTCGCGCCGTTGTCGAAGTTCTGCCAGTACCCGGTCAGTGCGTGCTTGGGGACGGTTCCGCCGCCGGGGTTGCCGCCGGACGTAGCGGTCCGCGCGGTCACCGCCGCGGACTTCCCGGACTCGCCGGCCACGTTCGTCGCGGTGACCTGGAAGCTGTACGAGGTGTCGGCCGCGAGCCCGGTGACGGACGTCGAGGCACCCGGGACGGCGGCGACCTTCGTGCCGTCCCGGTACACGTTGTAGCCGGTGGCGTTCGAGACGGGGGTCCAGGAGAGGCCGACCGAGGACGAAGTGGTCGCGCCCGCCGCGAGCCCGGTCGGTGCGGCCGGGATCACGACCGGGTCCGTGCCGCCGCCCCCGTCGGGACCGAGGACGCTCAGATCGTCGACGTAATACGCGCTCTGCCCGTACCAGCCGTGCGTGTAGACCGTCACGGAGCTCGTGTTCGCGCCGGTCTTGAAACTCGTGGTGAGCTGCTGCCAGGACGAGCTGCCAGGTGTCCACGTGGACACATCGGTGGTACCGGTGCCGCTCGCGCCGAGATAGGCGTAGCCACCCTGCACCCAACTGCTCAGCTGGTACGTCGAGTTGGGCTTCACCGCGACGGTCTGGCTGCACTTGGCGTTGTCCTGGCCCGACGGCGCGCCCTTGAGGGCCTTCGTGCCGCCGTGCACGGGCGAGGTCACGACGGAACCGCTGCCCGCCGTGCACGTCCAGTTGCTCAGGTCCGACTCGAAGCCGGCGTTCTTGGCGACGTTGACGTCAGCGGCCTGTGCGGGTGCGGCGAGCGCGGTGACGCCGAGCGACGCGGCCGCCACGACGGCGAGTGCGAGGCCGGGTCTGCGTCTGCGATGGCGTGCACGGTCCACGGTGAGCCTCCTGGGAAGAGGGGGACATGCTGCGGATGTGAACGGTGGCCACCGCTGTGTGCGCCAAAGTTGGTTCAGACCAATGGAGTTGTCAAGACCTCCGGCGCGCACGAGAACGGCGCCGGACAGGAGGTCCGGCGCCGCTGACGAGAGGGGAAGGACGGTGGGTTCAGCTCAGTCCGCGCAGGTAGGCGGCCTGCCCCACGTGCTGCAGGTCGTCCGCGAGCACGCTGATGAGCCGGACCCCCAGCGTCACCGGCGGATCCCAGCCCTCGTCGACGACACGGTCGAGATCGGCGTCCTTCAGGTCGCCGAGGAACCGGAGTGTCTGCTCGTGCACCGCGTCGTAATAGCCCACGAGGAGCTCGCCCGAGGCGACCCGCACCTGGCCGACCTGCTTCGGTGTGTGCCCAAACCCGGTGTCCGACTCGGCGAGCGGCAGATCGAACCGCTCCGCCCAGCCGCCCGCGAGCCACACCTGCTCGACTCCCGCGGCATCGGCGACATGGTCGTCCTGAACGCGGGTGAGATGCCAGATCAGCCAGGCAATGGAATTCGCCGTGTCTTCCGGGCGCTCGTGCAGCGCGTCGACGGAAAGTCCCTCGACGGCCGCGTGCACCTCTTCCTGAATACGGTGGTAACCGTCCACGAGTACGTCATGTGAGCGCATGCGTGCAGTGTCTCCGACGCGGGGGATTTCGGCCAACGGGTGCCGTGAATATGCCCGGAGACTGGCGTGAAAGCCATGGTGACTCCGCCCTCCAGGTGCCGATACTTGACGAAGGAACGGTTGAACGTTGTTCGTAGGCGGCGTCCCGCGGGCCACATTCCCGGGGTAATTCTCGCCGTTGCGGTGGATCACTGATCGTTTGGCACAACAGTCAATGCAGTCGGACGCCAGGCAATGGGGGAGACCGTGCACGACGAATTCCTGTGCCACGTCACCGCGTACGGAATCTGCGGTGGCCGGCGCGTGGGTGTTCCGCTCGGCACATATCGCGCCCCCACGCTCGCACTGGCCCTTTGGTGGCTGCGCGACCGGGCCATGTGGATGGCCGAGCGCCTCGACCCCCGCCCCGGCCTCGACCACTTACCCGAGGGTGCGCTGACGCCCATGGCCGAGGACGCACCCGACGTGCCGGAACAGCTGCGGGCCTGGTGCGCCGACCCGGGCCGGCAGGAGAGCGCCGCGGAGGAGTTGGCCTCGGGGCATCTCGTCCGGATCGCGACCCGCGACGACACCACCGAGTACGAACTCCTCGCCGAGTCCGTCGACGCCGTCCGCATGGCCCGCACCCAGCCGCGCCGCCGCGGCCCACGGTGTCGAGTGACAGTTACCAATAGTCACTGACAAGAGTGACACGGCGCTTGATCGCGCCGACTCCGGGGCAGTGTGATCACGCTCAGTAGGAACGATCACTCCGGGGTCACCGAAATGAAGCCCTTCATGAAGCACAGATCCGTGCTGCTCGCCCTCACCCTCCCCCTCCTCGGCGGCGCCACGACCGCCCTCGCACCCGCCTCCTCCGCCGCACCCGGCGCCGTCCCGCCCGGCCAGGTCTGCTTCTGGACCGACATCGGCATGCACGGTCAGGCCTGGTGCTACGGACCGCCCGGCTACGCCGACGCGGAGAACGGGACGGCGCGCCACGCCGCCTCCTTCGACTCCCGCGTCGCCGGGACCGTCTACGCCATCAGCTACACCGCGACCGGCTGCGTCTACCGGGAGATCAGGCGCGACGACTACTCCGAGAACTGGGAGTGGGCCGGAAAGCTCGACGGTGTCTCCGACACCACCATGGGGTGCGAGCAGGGCTGACCGCGCCATGAACCGCCGAAGGCGCGCCCTCACCGTCCTGGCCTGCGCCCTGCTGCTCCCGCTCACGGGCTGCACCACGGAGCACACCGACCGGACCGCCCGCACACCCGACGACACCATCAGGGCCGCGGCCCAGACCCTCACCGACCGCTGCCTCACCCGCCAGGGCCTCACACCGCCCCGGCCGGGACGCCGCCCGGCGAACCGGGCGGAGGAACAGCGCGTCGCCGCAGCTCTCTTCGGTCGCCCGCCCGCCGAACTCTCCTTGACCCTCGCGAACGGCATCCCCGTACGCGCCCACACCGACGGCTGCCTGGCCGCCGCCCAACGCACCCTCTACGGCGACCAGGAACGCTGGTTCGAGGTGTCGACCGTCGTCAACAACCTGGGGCCCGAGGCCGCTCACCGTGACCTCGGCCTCGCCTCCGTGCGCGCACGACACCGCGCCGAACTCGCCGACTGGCAGCGCCTGCGGACCCGCGCACTCGAAGCGTCCACCCGCGTGCTGCACGCCTCAACTCACTGACCCAGCAAGGAGAACAGACCACATGAAGCACCCGATCGCCCTCGTCGCCGCCGCGGTCCTCGCCCTCGGCGGCGCCGCGCTCCCCGCCACCGCCTTCGCGGCCCAGTGCCCCAGCGGCGAGTTCTGCGCCTGGACCGACGCCAACTACACCGGAATGCGCTGGAACTGGTCCGGCGACGACCACGACTGGGAGGACGGCATCCAGGACGAGGACTCGTCCTGGGCCAACCACGGAATCTCGGGACCAGGCATCAAGGACCACGTCCAGGTCTACGAGAATCCAGGCCTCGTCGGCTTCGGCACCGTCTGTCTCGCGCCCGGCCAGGAGATCCCCTCCAACGGCTGGGCCAACGACAGCGGCGACTCCCACACATGGAAGATGGAGTGCTGAACTCCCTTCACCATGAGGTGAGTTCAGAACGTGTCGCCGGTGTGCGGCACTAGCTCCGTGCGCAGCGCGGCGTCGAGCATCGACGCCGCGCTTTGCGTGTGCTCCGTCACCAGACCCGCGCGCGCCAGCGCCGCCACCGGCGTTGCCGCCATGTACGCGGTCGCCAGCTCGCTGGCCTCCACGGTCAGGTCGGGCGCGTCGTCCGTGGGCGCGTACGAGAAGCCGTCCGGCGAGGCGATCAGCCGGAACGTCCCCGCGTTCGCGGGCAGTCGGGCGTCTCGCACCTCGAGCACCAGATCCACGGGCGCCGCCCAGGCGCGGGCCGCGAGCGCCGCGCGCACGTCCACCAGGCGTACCCACAGGGCAGGTTCGACGCCTGTGACGCCCACCTGGTCGCGGTCGGCCGCGAACAGCAACAGGGGATCGTCGAGGGGCCTGCCGTGCGCGCGCACCGTGCCCGTCAGGTCGATGTCCGCGAGATACCGCCACAGCGCCGCCGCGCACCCCGCGGTGTCGGCCTCCAGTTCCTCGACGCTCACCAGGCCCGGCACGCCCCGGGACCGGTCGCCGGACTTGGTGCGGTAGATCGCGTAACCGGCGAGCGGGTCCCCGAGGGCCACCACGCGCGGCGGCGACAGATTCTCGCCCTCCTCGTCCTTGGGGGCCAGCCACTGCTCGTACCACCACGCGTCCGTGCGCGCGTGCCGACCCGCACGCTGCTCGCGCGTCGTCTCGAAGTACGGCGCGAGCAGGGCGGGCACCGACTCGGCGTCCAGCAGGCGCAGCGGACGCTCGTCGGGCGCGATGCGCAGCGCGAGCGGGCGCCGTGAGTCGATCTCCACGGTCGCCCCGTACGTGCCGGGTCCGAAACCGAACCGGCCGTAGATCGACGCCTCCGACGCCCACAGCGCGACCAGCGGCGCGCCCTCCTCGACGCAGCGCGCGAACAGCTCGCCGATCATCGCCGACAGCACGCCACGCCTACGGTGCGTGGGCGCCACCGACACGTACGACAGGCCGGGGCAGGGAAGGTCGCCACCGCCCGGCACGGAGACGGTGAAGCGATGCGCCGCCGCGAAGCCGACCAGCTCTTCGCCGTCGTACGCGCCGATCCGCAGGCAGCCGGCCAGCATCTCCCGCTGTTGCTTGCGGCGTTCGTCGTCGGGTGACTCGTGGAAGACGAGATGGGCGAGCGCCAGGGCCCGATCGATGTCGGACTCGGGTACGTCGCGGAGGCGGACGGAACCAGTGATCATGATCATCGACTGTAGTGGCGCCCCGCCCGGACCCACCTCAGCGGCGCCGACTCCGTTGAGGTGGACGGGCAGCGGGGTCCGGGCCGCCCCGTGCGACCGAGTCGGCGCGCCGCACACCTGTCCTTCGGTCGGCAGGTGCCGTACGGATGCATCCGGGACCGATGAATCTCACCCGCGATCGTCCCGGCCGCGCAGCCGGTCGCCGAGGCGCCGCATGCCACGCCGAGCATGACTCTTGACCGTGCCCAGCGGCCAGCCGGTGCGCGCGGCGATCTGGGGTTGCGTCAGGTCCTCGTAGAACGTGAGCCGCAGCACCGTGCGCTGCGTGCTCGGCAGACGTGCCAACTCCTGGGACAGCACCAGCCGTTCGACGACCGCGTCCATGTCGGTGTCGCTCGCGGGTTCGCTGCGGACCGAGAGCGCGTGCCGCCGCACCGACGCCTCGAACAGCACCGTGCGACGGCTCCGGGCGGCGAGCGCGTCCGCGACCCGGTGCCGCGCGATGCCGGTCAACCAGGCGGACGGCGGGCCCAGTTCGGGCCGGTAGCCGGACCGCCCGCGCCAGGCCGAGAGGAACACCTGCTGCATCACGTCCTCCGCCTCGCAGCGGTCGCCGAGTGCCCGCTGTGCCAAGCCCCGCACCAGCGGCGCCCACCTCCGGTACACCTCGGCGAGGCAGGCGGCGTCACCCGAGGCGAGGCCGTCCGCCAGGGCGGCCTCCGGCACCTCGCGCGGGTCGGAGACCCCTGCCGGCAACCCTGGGATCCTCAACGCGCTGTCAACTCCTCGAAACGATCCTGAACCCGACCGGCAATGGCCGGGACCTGACGCGCGCAGCGCTCTCCGGGTCACGGCCCGGTCATCCTGGAAACGACTCCCGCCGCACGACAACCCGCATCGGTTGTGCGTCGTATCGTGAGCCGATGGACGAGGGGCGGCAGGTACGCGACGCGGCACGAGCACAGGCGGCACCATCGGAAGCGGGCGTCACCACCGGCGCACTCGCCCGGCGACTCGGGGTCTCCCCGACGACCCTGCGCAGTTGGGACCGCCGCTACGGGCTCGGGCCGGCGCGGCGCTCGGCGGGACGGCACAGGCGCTGGACCGACGAGGACATCGCGGTCGTCGAGGAGATGTGCCGACTGACGACGACGGGCCTGCCGCCCGCCGAGGCCGCGCTCCTCGCGGGCAAACGGCTGGCGACGGAGCCCGCCGGGCTGCCGCTCCAGCGCCCCGCACCGGCGGCGCCCGCCGCACCGGCCACGCTGGAGCGCCAGTGCCGGGGCATCTCCCGCGCAGCGACCCGCATGGACGCGCCGACCGTGCAGAACCTGCTGACCGAGGCGGTGGCGCAGCACGGCCTGGTCACCGCCTGGCAGGACGTGATGGCGCCGGTATTGCACGCGGTGGGCCGCAAGTGGGAGGAGGCGGGCGACAAGTACGTCGAGGTCGAGCACCTGCTGTCCTGGCACGTCTCGCGCACCCTGCACCGCGCCGCGGATCCGGTGGAGTCCACTCTGGCGCTGCCGCCGCTGGTCCTCGCCTGCGTCCCCGCCGAGCAGCACGTGCTCGCCCTGGAGGCGCTCAGTGCAGGACTGAGTCAACTGGGCGTACCGCAGCGGATGTTCGGCGCCGCCGTGCCCGTGGAGGCGGTGTCGGCCGCGGTGCGCAGGACCGGGCCGCGCGTCGTCGTGCTGTGGGCGCAGGCCCGCTCCACCGCGAGCCTGCCGCTGGCCCGGCACCTCGCCGAGACCCGCTGGGGCGTGCGCGGCGCCCGCGGCAAACCTGCCGTGATGCTGGCAGGGCCCGGCTGGGCGGGCCGGGGCGTGCGCGGCGCGCTGTACCCGGCGACGCTGCCGCAGGCCCTCGACCAGATCGGGCGCCACTACCCGGAGGTCAGTCGAGCCCCCGGGCCCGCTTGAACCGGGCGAGGCCGTCCGGCAGGTCGACGATCGGGTCCGGATAGTCGCCGAGGGCGGCCCGGTCGAGGCCGGCCGCCTTCCACGGCGTGTGCACCGCGGAGCCCTCGACGTCCGCCAACTCCGGTACCCAGCGCCGTACGTAGCCGCCGTCCGGGTCGTACCGCTTGGCCTGCGTCACCGGGTTGAGCACCCGGTTCGGGCGGCTGTCGGTGCCGGTGCCCGCCATCCACTGCCAGTTCAACTGGTTGTTCGCGACGTCGCCGTCCACCAACAGGCTCAGGAAGTGGCGCGCGCCCACCCGCCAGTCCACGTACAGCGTCTTGACGAGGAACGACGCGGTGAGCAGCCGGCCACGGTTGTGCATCCAGCCCTCGTGCCGCAGCTGCCGCATCGCGGCATCCACCACCGGGTATCCCGTACGCCCCTCCTGCCACGCCTCGACCTCCCGAGGCGCCCTGCGCCAACGGTCCTGCTGCGTGCGGTAGTCGACGTGCGCGGCCTCGGGCCGCGCCGCGAGCACCTGGTGGTGGAAGTCCCGCCAGGCCAGCTGGCGTACGAACGCCTCCGCGCCCGGACCGCCCGCCGCGTTCGCCCGGTGCGCGGCCTCGACGGGACCGACCGTGCCGAAGTGCAGATGCGGGGACAGCCGCGACGTGGCGTCGCCCGCCAGGTCGTCGTGCCGGTCCTCGTACGCGGCGATCCCCGAGCGCAGCCAGGAGGTCAGAAGCGCCCGGCCCGCCCGCTCACCGCCCTCGGCAAGACCGGGCGACGTTCCCGCCACACCGCCCCGCTCGGGCAGTACCTCGCCGCCCACGCCGTCGGGCACCCGGACGGCACGCGGCGCCCGCACGACCGCCCGCAGCCCGTGCCTGGCCCAGTGCCGGTGGTACGGCGTGAACACCGCGAAGTGGTCCCGGGCGTCCGGGGTGACGGCGCCGGGCGGGACGCAGGTGACGACCCCGTCGTGCGCCACCAGATCGCAGCCCAGGCGGTGCAGCGTGTCCCGCAGCCGGTCCTCCCTGCGGTGCGCGTACGCGGAGACGCCGCCCGCCACGTGCACGGCGCACGCGTCCGTCTCGGTCACCACCTTCGCCACCTCGTCGACCACGGCGCCCGAACGCACCACGAGCCGCCCGCCCCGCTCCCGCAGCCCCGCGTCCAGGTCCCGCAGACAGTCGGCGAGGAACGCCTCACGGTTCGGGGCGAGGAACCCGGAGACCCCCGTGTCCCGGACGAACAGCGGCACCACGGCGTCCGCGGCGGTCAACGCCGCCCGCAGCGGCGGGTGATCGTGCACGCGGAGATCGGAGGTGAACAGGACGACGTGGACACGCACGGAATGGCTCCTGGTGGGGAGGGAGGCAAGCGGGCTACGTCAGGCCTTCCCGGCCGACCGCCCACATGGATGCACGATCACTCGCACGGGGCGCCGCCGACGGTGCCGTGTTCGGCCGTGGCAGCGATCTTGCGCGCCATCCCGCCGAACACCACGGAGTGGAACGGCGCCACGCTCCACCAGTACGCCTGCCCCGCGAGACCGTGCGGATGGAACAGCGCCCGCTGCCGGTACCGGGTGCGCCCGCCGTCCGCCGCCTCCACCGACAACTCCAGCCAGGCCAGGCCCGGCAACCGCATCTCGGCGCGCAGCCGCAACAGTCGGCCCGGCTCGATCTCCTCCACCCGCCAGAAGTCCAGCGAGTCGCCGACCCGCAGCCGCGCCGCGTCCCGCCGACCGCGCCGCAGCCCCACGCCGCCCGCCATCCGGTCGAGCCACCCGCGCACCGCCCACGCCAAGGGGAACGAGTACCAGCCGTGCTCCCCGCCGATGCCCTCGACCACGTCCCACAGCCGCTGCGGCGAGGCGTCGACGAGCCGCTCCCGCTCGTCCGTGTAGAGGCTGCCGCCCGCCCAGTCCGGGTCCGTGGGCAGCGGATCGCTGGGCGCGCCCGGCAGTGCGGCGGACGACCAGCGGGTGGCCACCTGCGCCTCCTGGATGCGGCGCAGCGCGAGGCGCACCGCCTCGTCGAACCCGACCGGGGAACCCGGCGGATACGCCACCCACTCCTCGATGTCGCTTTCGTGGCAGACCACTTCGTGGCGCAGGGACTCGGTGAGCGGGCGGGCGATGGAGGCGGGCACGGGCGTCACCAGGCCGACCCAGTGACTCGACAGGCCGGGGCTGAGCATCGGCACCCCGACCACGACGCGTCGAGGCAGCCGTGCCACCGCCGCGTACCGGAGCATCATGTCGCGGTAGGTCAGCACGTCGGGCCCGCCGACGTCGAAGGAACGGGACACCTCGGACGGCATCGCCGCGCTGTCCACGAGGCAGCGCAGCACGTCGCGGACCGCGATCGGCTGGATCCGGGTGTGCACCCAGCTCGGCGTCACCATCACCGGCAGCCGTTCGGTCAGATAGCGCAGCATCTCGAACGACGCGGAGCCCGAACCGATGATCACGGCCGCGCGCAGCACCGTCGTCGGCACACCGGAGGCCAGCAGGATGTGCCCGACCTCCGCCCGCGAGCGCAGATGCGGCGACAGCTCCCGCTCGGGCACGCCCGCGGGCGTCAGGCCGCCCAGATAGACGATCCGCCGCACACCCGCCCGGCGGGCCTCCTCGGCGAAGGCCGTCGCCATCTCGCGGTCCGTGCGCTCGAAGTCCTTGCCGGTGCCGAGCGCGTGCACCAGGTAGTACGCCACATCGATGCCGCGCAGTGCGGCGCCGAGCGACTCGCGGTCCGTGAGGTCGCCCCGCACCACCTCGACGTCGCCGGCCCACGGGTGGTCCCGGAGCTTGCCGGGGGAGCGGGCCAGGCAGCGCACGTGATGCCCCGATGCGAGCAGTTCCGGCACCAGGCGGCCGCCGATGTAGCCGCTCGCCCCGGTGACCAGGCACCGGCTCCCGGCACGTTCCGCGTCCATGCGTCTCCTTCGCTCGCCCCCTGTCCACCACCGTCCGCCCCCTCACCGACTTCCGCATCAACAGCGCAGGTGGATGCAGCAGGGCCGAACGGTCAGGACTGCCCGGGTGCCACCTCCTTCAGTCGCTCCCCGGTGTCGAGACGGGCCGCCACCCGCACCGTGCCGTGCTCGGGCGCGCGGACGGCCAGGGTGCGGCCCTTTTGGGACGCGGTCGCCGCACCGCTCGCCTCTATCCGGGTGACGGCGCGGCTGCCCGCCGCCAGCAGGTACCAGCCGCCGCCCGGAGACCGCCACCGGGTTTCGGCGACCACGTGCTGGCCGAACCGGCTGCAGGCCGCCGTGGCCCGGGCCCGGCCGACCAGCTGCGCCGGTTCGGCGGCCGCGCCGGGTGTGCGCAGCAGGACGGCGACATCGCCCGGACCGCGCCAGGTGGAGGCCCGTACGCAGGACCACACCGCGCGGCCCGCGTCCTTCGGCAACTGCTGCTCGGCGTAGTCCCACGCGTTCACGGCGCGCACGGCGCCGCCCTGCCACGGCTGGAGCCGGCAGGCGGTACGCGCCCACGCGACCAGCGCCTGGCTGCCGGTGGCCTCGCGCGGCTGCCGGGGCGGAGGCGTGCCGTGCCCGGGTGGCGGGGTGTACGTGAGGTGCACCGGCGACATCCCGCCGAGGTCGGCGAGCAGGAACGAGTGGTTCTCCACGATGCGGGGCGAGGACCGCAGTTGAAGCACGGGGCGGCGCGCGCAGCCGTCCGCGGGAGCGACGGGCACGGGATCGGTCACCCCGTCGTCCGACACGTCCAGCGGCCGTCCCGCGATGTCGGGCCGCAGGAGATCGCGGGTGGCCGCCTCGGTGATCCACGGCGCCGTGAGATAGCGGGCGGAGCCATCGCCGCGGCTGAGGACGACGGCCGCCGCCGAGGTCACGTCGGCGTCGTCGACCCGGGCCAGCGCGAGGCCGGCGCGGTCGTCGCCGTCCCGTGCGGTGTAGCGGGCCAGCCGATCGCCGTCGTTGAGGAGCACCACGGTGCGGCCGTCGACGTCGCCCGCGAACAGCAGTTGCGGGGCACGCGGCGCCGGGTCGGCAGGCGTGTCCGGGGTCCTGCTGACGCGTACGGCGCCGGAGGGATCGGCCCACGCGCCGAGCGCCCGGTCCAGCAGGGCGGTGTCGTCGGTCCGGTCGCCGCGCGCGGGCCAGGCCGTGAAGTCGACCCGCGAGGTGTCGGCCCAGGCGTCCCGCCCGGCCCGGGTGAGGTCAGCGGCGACGGACGCCGGGCGGCCCGGGGCGCCTCCACCCGTCGCCTCCTGGCGCGGGGCGGAGTCGGGGGCGAGCAGGGCGGCCGCGGTGACGACGGCCACGGCCCCCACCGCGAGAGCGGCACGGATCCGCCGCGCGCGCCGCAGCAGGTCCGTTGGGCGTGTCTGCACCGAGCAGGCGTCGAACTCCTGGGAGCGCAGCAGCGCCGTGGCCGCGGTCCCGGCCTCTGCGTCGAGTTCGAGGGACTCCCGTACGGCCGCTCCGGCCTCCGCCACTCCGGCCGCGGTCAGCAGCGCCGTTGCCCGGCCCGCGTCCATGGAGTCGATGTGCCGGAGCACGAACGCGGCGCGCGCGGGAGGCGACGCGCCCGCGAGGGCACCGACCAGCGCGACCTCCTGGGCGCCACCGGCCCGGGGAAACAGGCGAAGCCCCCAGACCACGGGGAGCCGGGGGAGCAGCGCACGGGGCGGCGGCAACGCGGTGGGCCAGCCGGCCGGGCGGTGTCCGACGGCCAGGGCAGCCCGCAGAATCCGTACGCGCAGCGCGTCGGTGGCGGAATCGGTGCCGTCGTCGGGGGCGCGGAGTCCCGGCAGCGCGCGCTGGACGACGGTGTGGGCCAGCAGCACCCGGCGGTGGCGGGTGAACGCGGCGGGGAGCGTGAGATAGGCCAGCCGTACGAGACCGGTGTACTCCTCGAGCAGGGCCGTCTCCGCATGGTCCGCGGCTATCCGTGCGCGGGGGACAATGGTGTCGCGGCGAAGCTGGGGCATGGCAGGCCTCTCCCGGAAGTCCGAAGGGTCACGGCGTCATCCTTCAAACGACGCGCCGGGGCGCGGGTCACCCCGTTGAATCCGGCAGGACTGCGTGGCCTGAAGCGGGGTATCAGCAGGCTGCGGGTGTCCATCGCTGAGTCCCGCAGGCGTGAAAGAGACACGAATGATCGAGTACATGGATGGGGCAGTGCTCCCCACTGGCTTCGACGAGGCAGTCGGACCGCTGATGCAGGCGACCCACTACGCGGGCGAGGAGGGCTGCCTGGCCGACGCGCGCAGGTTCGCCGACGTGTTCCTCACGCGGCTTCGCCAGGAGTGGTGCGTCGAGCTCGACCCGCGCACGGCCGGGGACATCCTGCTCGTCGTCAGCGAGTTGATCACGAACGCGGACCGGCACAGCGCGGGCCCGTACGTCCTGGAACTCGAGGGCACCTCGCGGCATGTCGCCGTCACCGTCTACGACAGCAGCGCCGCCGTTCCGGTGCGCTTCCCGCGGGACCCGGCGCGCGTGGGCGGGCACGGCCTGGAGATCGTGGACGCGCTCGCCGTCGTCTCCGTGGAGCAGGTGCCGGTCGGCAAGCGCGTGCGCGCCGTGCTGACCCTCGCCTCCTGAGCGACCCGCGCCTCGGCGGCGCGAGGCGGTGTTCCATGATGGTGTCCTTGACCCGTGGATGTGCTGGTCAGGGACATCTGTTCAGGAGGACGACATCGACACCGCAGACACGGGGAGCACGGTGGGCGAACTCGCCGCCGCGCTCCCGGACAGCACCCTCGTCACCGACCCGGACGTCCTCGCGTCCCTCGGACACGACGACGCCGAGTGGGCGCCGATGGGCCGGCCGCTCGCCGCGGTGCGTGCCGCGTCCGCCGAGGAGGTCGAGTCAGTGGTGCGGGCCTGCGCGGCCCGGCGGATCCCGGTCGTCACGCGGGGCGCGGGTACCGGCCTGTCCGGCGGGGCCAACGCCGTCGACGGCTGCCTCGTGCTCGACGTGTCGAAGATGAACCGCATCCTCGAGATCGACACCGAGAACCTGATCGCCGTCGTCCAGCCCGGCGTCGTCAACAACGACCTCAAGGCCGTCGTCGCCGAGCACGGCCTGTGGTACCCGCCGGACCCGGCCAGCGCCCCCTGGTCCACGATCGGCGGCAACGTCTCCACGAACGCGGGCGGCCTGTGCTGCCTCAAGTACGGCGTCACCCGCGACTACGTCCTCGGCATGGAAGTCGTCATGGGCGGGCCCGCGGGGGAGTACGGCAGCCGGGTCCGGCTCGGCCGGCGCACCACGAAGGGCGTCGCGGGGTACGACCTGACGAGCCTGTTCGTGGGCTCCGAGGGCACCTTCGGCGTCATCACCGAGATCACGCTGAAGCTGCGGCCCGCACCCGCGGCCGAGCCGCGCACCGTCGTCGGCAACTTCGACAGCCTCGTCGCGGCCGGCGCCGCCGTCGCCCTCGTCACGAGCCGGGGACTCGCGCCCGCCGCCCTCGAACTCCTCGACCGCGCCTGCATGGAGGCCGTCGAGAACTGGAAGCACCTGGGTATCGAGCCGGGTGCGGAGGCCATGCTGCTCGCCCGCATCGACGCCCCGGGCGACGCGGGCGAGACCGAGGCGAGCGCGGTGGCGGACGCCTTCCGGGAGGCGGGGGCGCTGTGGGCCGAGCAGTCCACGGACGCCGTCGAGGCCGAGGCCCTGTTCGACGTACGGCGCCTCGCGTATCCGGCGCTCGAACGCCTCGGGCCCGTGCTCACCGAGGACCTGTGCGTGCCGCGGTCCGCCGTGCCGCGGATGCTCGCCACCATCGAGAAGATCGGGCGCGTGCACGGCGTGCGCATCGCGACCATCGCGCACGCGGGCGACGGCAATCTGCACCCGCTCCTGATCACCGAGCCCGGCGACGAGGCGGAACGCCTCGCCGCGCAGGCCGCCTTCGAGGAACTCCTGGAGGCCGCGATCGCCGCGGGCGGCACGGTGACGGGCGAGCACGGCGTCGGGCTGCTCAAGCGCGGCGGCATGCGCAGCGAACTCGGGCCCGCCGTCTGCGCGTTGCAGCGGGCCGTGAAGGAGACGCTGGACCCGCTGGACCTGTTCAACCCCGGCAAGGTCGTCGGCGAGGACTGAGACTCCGACCGCCTGGCATCCCACTGTGTGTCTGTCCCTTTCCGCGGCACGCCGTACTAAATGAGGCAATTGTCCGTTTATCCGCCCTACGGTGCGGAGGTCGGTGTCCGTGCGGGGGGACGCACAACGCCCCTGCTCGGGGCGCGGATTGGGTTGCCCATGGAGTTCGAAGAATCCGGTTGGTCCACTGGAATCAGTCGCAGACGCGTCACGCGCCTGGGTCTCGGCGTCGGCCTCGGCGCCGCGGCCGGGGCGCTCGCCGGATGCGGGACGAGCGGCGGCGAGAAGGGGGCGCCACCCCCGGCAGGCCCCGCCCGCCATCCCGAGCGCCCCGCGAAGAAGAAGGCGCTGCCCCGGCTGATCGGCGACGGCTCGACCTCGTACACGGGCAGGCAGCCGAAGCAGCCGCCCGCGCCCACCCCCCTGGAACCGGGCCAGAAGCCGCCGCAGTTCGTCGTCTTCTCCTGGGACGGCGCGGGCGAGGTCGGCAACGGCCTGTTCCCCCGCTTCCTCGAACTGGCCCGGCAGCACGACGCCCGCATGACCTTCTTCCTGTCCGGGCTCTACCTGCTGCCCGAGTCGCAGAAGCGGCGCTACCAGCCGCCGGGCAACCCCGTCGGGGCCTCCGACATCGGCTACCTCAGCGACCCGCACCTGAAGGAGACCCTGCGCTCCGTCCACCAGGCGTGGCTCGACGGGCACGAGATCGGCACCCACTTCAACGGGCACTTCTGCGGCGGTTCGGGCTCCGTCGGCAACTGGAGTCCCAAGCAGTGGCGCAGCGAGATCGACCAGGCCCGCACCTTCGTCAAGTCCTGGCGCACCCACACCGGCTGGCACGACCAGCCGGCCCTGCCCTTCGACTACGACAAGGAGCTCGTCGGCGGCCGCACGCCCTGCCTGCTCGGCCAGGAGAACCTGCTGCCCGTGGCCCGCGAACTCGGCTGGCGCTACGACGCCTCCTCGCCCGGCGGGCTGCAACGCTGGCCCGAGAAGCGGCAAGGCATCTGGGACCTGCCGTTGCAGGGCATCCCGTTCCCCGGCCACAGCTTCGAAGTCCTCTCGATGGACTACAACATCCTCGCCAACCAGTCGAAGAACTCCACCCGCGCCCCCGCCCACAACTATCCGGGCTGGCGCACCCAGGCCACCCAGGCGTATCTCACCGGTTTCCAGCGCGCGTACGAGAGCAACCGGGCACCGTTCTTCATCGGCAACCACTTCGAGGAGTGGAACGGCGGCATCTACATGGACGCCGTCGAGGAGGCGCTCAAGCGGATCGCCGACAAGGCGGGCGGCGATGACGTCCGGCTGGTGTCCTTCCGGCAGTTCGTCGACTGGCTCGACGCGCAGGACCCGGCCGTCCTGGACCGGCTGCGCTCGCTCCAGGTGGGAGAACGCCCGGTGGGCGGCTGGAACCGGTATCTGCGACCGTCGAAGAGCCCGGCCGCGCCCGGCATGCCGAGCAAGACCGGCACGACGAGTAAAACGGGCGCTCCCGGACAGACAGCTCACCAATAGACGGCCCACTGACAGACGGCCCACTGACAGACGGCCCACTGACAGACGGCTCGCCAGACGAGACCGGACAGACGAGGAGGCGGTGCGATGACCCGGCCCATCACCGCGGGAGTGGACGGATCCCCCGAGAGCGCGGCGGCGGCAGCCTGGGCGGCGCGTGAGGCGGTGCGGCGCGGGCTGCCGCTGCGCCTGGTGCACGTGGGCGAGCCGGCCCCCGACAGCCTGGCGCTCAGCGCGGACGAGTCCGCGCTGACGCAGTGGGCGGGTGACCTGCTCGCCGACATCGAGCAGGAGATCGCCGAAGCCCACCCGGGGCTCGCGGTCACCACCGACGTCCTCGACGGGGGCGGCGCCGCCGAGTCCCTGCTGGCGGCCGCGCGCGACGGGGAGTCCCTGGTGCTCGGCTCGCGCGGGCACGGCGTGATCGTCGGCTTCATCGTCGGCTCGGTCGGCCAGCAGGTGATCGCCAAGGCGGAGCGGCCCGTCGTCCTCGTCCGCGCGGACGACGTGGCGCCGGCCGAGGCGAGCGGGGGCGACGTGATCGTCGGACAGGAGGGCGAACCGGAGGACAGCGCCGCCGCGATGGAGTTCGCGTTCACCACCGCGCAGGCCCGCGGCGTCGCCGTGCGGGCCGTGCGCGCGTGGAACCTGCCACCGGTGTTCTCCTACGGCCCCAGCTCGTTCGCCCTGCTCGACGACGCGGGCGGCATGGAACCGTACGAGAGGAAGGCTCTCGGCGCCGCGCTCGCACCCTGGCGCGAGCGCTTCCCGGACGTGCCGGTCCGCGAGCACGTCGAGATCGGCAGCGCGGGCCAGGTGCTGCTCTCGGTCGCGCCCGAGGCCCAACTGCTCGTCGTCGGCCGCCGCGCGCGCCGCAGCGCGATCGGCTCCCGCATCGGCTCGGTCGCCCACGCGGTGCTGCACCACGCGCCGTGCCCGGTGGCGGTGGTCCCGAACACGGGCTGACCGCCGCGCGAATATCCGGATGCATGATCGGCGAGCGGCTTTGTAAGGTCCACGATGTGGAACCACTCAGCGACAAACAGATCCGCTCGTCCTTCGTGAACTGCACCAAGGGCGAGGCAACCCGTATGCGGCTGCCGCTCGACTTCGCCGAGCTGCCCTGGAACGACCTGGACTTCCTCGGCTGGGTGGACCCGGGCGCGCCGCTGCGCGCCCACCTCGTGCGCCCTACGGACGACGGGCCGGTCGGCATCAGCCTGCGGGTGCCGCAGAGCGGGCGCACCAGCGCGATGAAGTCGAGCCTGTGCCAGATCTGCCTCACCGGACACGCCTCGTCGGGCGTGTCCCTGTTCGCCGCGCCGCTCGCCGGGGCCCGCGGCCGCGACGGGAACACGGTAGGTCTGTACATCTGCGCGGACCTGGCCTGCTCCCTGTACCTGCGCGGCAAGAAGCAGCCGAAGCTGCGCGCGGGCCGCTACGAGGAGTCGCTCACGCTGGACGAGCGCCTGGACCGCGCCCTCGGCAACCTCGACGCGTTCATCGCCAGGGTCCAGGGAAGCTGAGAGTCCAGGGAAGCTGAGGGCTCACGCCTTGAGCGCGACCACGGCCTCGTCCGTGTAGGGCAGGAACGTCAGGGTCTGGTGGAAGTACAGCTCGACGCCGTGCGCGTCGTGCGCGCTGTAGCCGATCGCCAGATCCTGGCCGAGCCGCAGCTCGAAGTCGCCGCCGCGCTTGGACAGCACGAACGCGCCGTTCAGCGCCGGCGCCCAGATCAGCTCGCCGTCGAGGATCCGGCCCAGGTGGTTCGCGACCGGATAGCCGTGGTCGGAGGTCTCGCTGACCGCCGTGTACGCGTCGGCCCCGAGCAGCAGCGCGTACGGGCCCGCCACGCCGGCGAGGCGCAGCGCGGTGAGCGCCCGGCTGATCGTGTCCGGGTAGTCCCGGGCCTCGGCCGGCAGGCTCAGGACCGGGTTCGAGGTGCGCTCGCGCAGCCCGTCGATGCCCGCCGCCGCGTACCCGTCGAAGATCGCCTGGTCCTCGGCGTACGCCATGGCGCGCGCCGCGTCCTTCACCGGCTGCCAGTCGGAGTCCTTGGAGCCGCGCTCCACGTCGTCCACCGCCTCCCGGCTCACCGTGAAGGGCACCCGCAGCTCGACGAGCGGCTGTACGCCGCGCAGGCGCGCCGTCACGCCGGGCGCGGGCGGCGCGATCTCGGCGAGGTGGCCCGTGCCGACTGCCGAGAGCTCGGCGCCGTCCGGGCCCGTGACGTCCACGACGCGGCGGCCCGCGACATGGCGCCGGAAGGTGCGGGTCGCCTCCTCCTCGATCTCGGCCCAGGCGGCGGGCGTGATCGGGGCGAGCTCGCGGTGCAGATTGTTGCTCGGGGTGGGATTCGGGTCGCTACTCATGGCGTTCAGGCTCCTTTGAGGCTGCCGATACCGAGGGAACCGGCCGCGGGGTCCGCGGTGGCGGCGCCGGACGGCGGCTCGGGCAGGTCGTCGAGGAAGTCGGCGCTCGGCACGTGGAACAGGCATCCGGTGACCGCGGTCGAGAAGTCGAGGATCCGGTCGTGGGTGCCGGGCGGGTCACCGAGGAACATGTTGCGCAGCATCCGCTCGGTGACGTCCGGGGTGCGTGCGTAGCCGATGAAGTACGTGCCGAACTCGCCCTGGCCGACGCTGCCGAACGGCATGTTCTCGCGCAGGATCTGCCGCTCCGTGCCGTCCTCGTCGACGATGGTGTTCAGCGCGACGTGCGAGTCCGCGGGCTGCGCGTCCTCGTCCAGCTCGATGTTCGCGGTCTTCGTGCGGCCGATGACCTTCTCCTGCTCGGTCGCGGGCAGCGCCTCCCATGCGGCCATGTCGTGCACGTACTTCTGGACGATGACGTAGGAGCCGGCGCCGAAGTCCGGGTCCTCGTCGCCCACGAACACGGACTCCGCGGCCGCCCGACCGGTGGGGTTCTCGCTGCCGTCCACGAAGCCGAGCAGATCGCGGTCGTCGAAGTACTTGAAGCCGTGCACCTCGTCGACGACGGTGACGGCGGAGCCGAGCCGGCCGATGATGACGCGGGCCAGCTCGAAGCAGAGGTCCATGCGCCGGGAGCGCAGGTGGAAGAGGAGGTCGCCGGGGGTCGCGGGGGCCAGGTGCCGGGGGCCCGCGAGCGCCTGGAACGGGTGCAGCTCGCGCGGCCTGGGGCCGCTGAACAGGCGGTCCCACGCGGTCGAGCCGATGCCCGTGATGCAGCTGAGGGCGGCGTCGCGGTCGCGGAAGCCGACGGAGCGGCTCAGCGCCGACAGCTCCTCGAGCGTGTCGCGGACGGCGGGCTCGCCGCCCGGCGCGATCGTGACGACCAGGAAGACGGCGTGCTTCGCGGGCGGGGCGAGGAGGACGGGCTGGGGTTCGGCCACGAGTGCTCCGATGGCGAGGGAGGGCGACGGTCGACTGTTGTCACCATATGGGCTGTGGAGACGCGTGGCACGCGCGCCCGAAAAGATCCTTATAAAGCCCAGATGAACTGATGTGTCCGACCTCACGTCCGGGCTCACGCCGAACCGGCGTCGGGCGCCGGGCGCATGCTGTTAAAGTTTGAACCAGGCCCCGACCGTTCTCCCCCGTACGGTCGGGGTCCTTTTTTTGTCGTGTGGCGTGTCCCATCGGGACACATGTCCCATTGGGACGTGAGCGAGTTATGGTGGAGGGGCGGGGGGCTGGAAGAGCGACGAAGGAGTCGAGCCATGAAGGCACTTCAGTACCGGACCGTCGGGGCAGCACCCGAGGTCGTCACCATCCCCACCCCAGAGCCCGGCCCCGGGCAGGTCCTGCTGAAGGTCACCGCCGCCGGCGTGTGTCACTCGGACATCGCCGTGATGAGCTGGCCGGCCGAGAGCTTCCCCTACGAACTCCCGCTGACCCTCGGGCACGAGGGCGTCGGCACCATCGCCGCGCTCGGTGCCGGAGTCAGCGGCTTCGAGGAGGGCGACTCGGTCGCCGTGTACGGGCCGTGGGGCTGCGGCGCCTGCGCCAAGTGCGCGGAGGGCAAGGAGAACTACTGCCTGCGCGCCGAGGAGCTCGGCATCCGCCCGCCCGGACTCGGCGCCCCCGGCTCGATGGCGGAATACATGATCGTCGACGACGCGCGCCACCTCGTGCCGATCGACGGGCTCGACCCGGTCGCGGCCGTGCCGCTCACCGACGCGGGCCTCACCCCGTACCACGCCATCAAGCGCTCGCTGCCCAAGCTGGTGCCCGGTTCGACCGCCGTCGTCATCGGCACCGGCGGCCTCGGCCACGTCGCCATCCAGCTGCTGCGCGCCATGACCGCCTCCCGCGTCATCGCGCTCGACGTCTCCGAGGAGAAGCTCGCGCTCGCCCGGACCGTCGGCGCCCACGAGGTGGTCCTGTCGGACGCGGCGGCCGCGGGCAAGGTCAAGGAGCTGACCGGCGGGCGCGGCGCCGAGGCCGTCTTCGACTTCGTCGGAGTCCAGCCCACCGTCGAGACCGCGGGCGCCGTCGCCGCCGTCGAGGGCGACGTCACGATCGTCGGGATCGGTGGCGGCACCCTGCCCGTCGGTTTCGGTGCCACCAACTTCGAGGTCAACGTCACCGCCCCGTACTGGGGCAGCCGCGCCGAACTCGTCGAGGTCCTCGACCTGGCGCGGGCCGGCGCCCTCTCCGTGCACACCGAGACGTTCTCGCTCGACGACGCCCCCAAGGCGTACGAACTGCTGCACGACGGCAAGATCAACGGGCGTGCGGTGATCCTTCCCAACGGCTGACACGGCACGGGGTACACGTGGTGACGGGCAGTCAATAGGCTTGGACGCACTGCCCGTTACACCCCTCAGGGAGCCCCATGTCCACCGCGCAGGTCCCCGACATCCTCTCGCCCGAGTTCGCCGCGAACCCGTATCCCGCCTACCGCGCGATGCGCGAGTCCGCGCCGCTGCTCTGGCACGAGGCCACGCAGAGCTGGATCGTCTCGCGGTACGCCGACGTGGAGCGCGTCTTCAAGGACAAGGAGGCGACGTTCACCACCGACAATTACGACTGGCAGCTCGAACCCGTGCACGGTAGGACCATCCTGCAGATGAGCGGCCGCGAGCACGCGGTGCGCCGCGCGCTCGTCGCACCCGCCTTCCGCGGCAGCGAACTGCAGGACAAGTTCCTGCCCGTCATCGAGCGCAACTCCCGTGAGCTGATAGACAAGTTCAGGGACGCCGGCTCCGCCGATCTCGTCGCCGACTACGCCACCCGGCTGCCGGTCAACGTCATCGCCGACATGCTCGGCCTCGACAAGGCCGACCACGACCGCTTCCACGGCTGGTACACCGCCGTCATCGACTTCCTCGGCAACCTGGCGGGCGACCCGGACGTCGCCGCGGCGGGGGAGCGGACCCGCGTCGAGTTCGCCCAGTACATGATCCCGGTCATCCAGGAGCGCCGCGAACACCCCGGCGACGACCTGCTGTCGGCGTTGTGCGCGGCCGAGGTCGACGGGGTGCGGATGAGCGACGAGGACATCAAGGCGTTCTGTTCCCTGCTGCTCGCCGCGGGCGGCGAGACCACCGACAAGGCGATCGCCGGCATCTTCGCCAACCTGCTCGCGCACCCCGACCAGTTGGCGGCCGTGCGCGCTGACCGGTCCCTCATCCCGCGGGCCTTCGCCGAGACGCTGCGCGTCACCCCGCCCGTCCACATGATCATGCGTCAGTCCGCCGTCGACGTGGAGCTCACCGGCGGCACCGTCCCGGCCGGGGCCACCGTCACCTGCCTCATCGGCGCGGCCAACCGCGACGAGAACCGGTACAAGGACCCGGACCGCTTCGACCTGTTCCGCGAGGACCTCACCACGACGACCGCGTTCTCGGCCGCCGCCGACCACCTCGCGTTCGCGCTGGGCCGGCACTTCTGCGTCGGCGCGCTGCTCGCCAAGGCGGAGGTGGAGACCGGGGTGAACCAGCTCCTCGACGCGATGCCCGACCTGCGGCTCGCCGACGGCTTCGAGCCGGTCGAGCGGGGGGTCTTCACCCGCGGGCCGCAGGCGCTTCCGGTGCGGTTCACGCCTGTGGGCGCCTGACCCGCACGGTCCGTCAGGTGTACGATTGCGTCATGCATCGATCTTCGTGTCCGAACTGGTGGCGCCTCACTTAGAGGCGGCCGCACAGACAAGCACGTAACTGGGCCGTCCACGGACGGCCCTTTTTTCCTGCCCTCCCACCGGAGGTCACGCCGTCCCGAGGACGCCCGTGACCCAAGGGGAGACAGAGACCATGAGCAGCACCGACGCCCTCGGCACCTCGGCCGCGCAGGAACGCAGCGCGGAACTGGAACAGCTGATCCGCAAGGACCCCGGAGAGTTCCGCATCCTTACCGGGGACCGGCCCACCGGGCGCCTGCACCTCGGGCACTACTTCGGCACCCTGCACAACCGCGTCCGGCTCCAGGACCTCGGCGTCGAGACCTTCGTCCTGGTCGCCGACTACCAGGTCCTCACCGACCGCGACGTCGCCGAGAACCTCACTGAACACGTCGAGGAGTTGGTCCTCGACCACCTCGCCATCGGCATCGACCCCGAGCGCTCCACGATCTTCACGCACAGCGCCCTGCCGGCCCTGAACCAGCTGCTGCTGCCGTTCCTCAGCCTCGTCTCCGTCGCCGAGCTCCAGCGCAACCCCACCGTCAAGGACGAGATCGCCCACTCCCGGCAGGCCGCGGTGAGCGGCCTGATGTTCACCTATCCCGTGCACCAGGCCGCCGACATCCTCTTCTGCAAGGCGAACCTCGTCCCCGTGGGCCAGGACCAGCTGCCGCACCTGGAGGTCACCCGCACCGTCGCCCGCCGCTTCAACGACCGCTACGGCAACGGCACTCCGGTCTTCCCGCAGCCCGAGGCCCTGCTGTCCACGGCTCCGCTGCTGCTCGGCACCGACGGCACCAAGATGAGCAAGTCACGCGGCAACGCCATCGCCCTGTCCGCGACTCCCGACGACACCGCGCGCCTGATCCGCGGCGCCAAGACCGACACGGAACGCCACATCACGTACGATCCGCGGGCCCGCCCCGAGGTCTCCTCGCTCGTCCTGCTCGCCGCGCTGTGCGAGGGCGCCGACCCGAACACGGTGGCGCAGGAGATCGGGGACGGGGGCGGCGCCGCGCTCAAGCGGCGCGTCACCGAGTCCGTGAACGAGTACCTCGCGCCCATCCGGGCCCGCCGCGCGCACTACGCGCAGGACCGCGGCCAGGTCAGGGACGTGCTGCGGGCGGGGAACGAGCGGGCCGGAGCGGTCGCCGACGCGACGCTCAGGGAGGTGCGGGCCGCCATGAACGCCGACTACTGACGAGGGCGCGGAAAGCCGCCGGGACGATTCTTTCCGGGGCGTGCATGCCCGGCCCGATCCAGGGCAGCAGGAGATACAGACGCTCAAGCAGCCCACCCCCCCCGGGCGCTCGAGCCTGCGGCCCTGTCGCCCCCTCTCCCCCCTGGGAGGCGGCAGGGCTGCCCTCTTTGCCGGCGCGGCCGCTGGGTCAGGCGGGGCGGCCGGGGCCGGGTGAACTAACCCTGGTGGTTCTGCTGTTGCTGCTGCGGCGTCCCTGCCTGTGGCCCGGCGGCCTGCGCGAGCATCCCGTCCACGTGATCCTTCGGCACCTGGTGCGCGGCGCCGCAGAACGTGCACTGCGCCTGGTACTTCGTCGAGACCGGGAACAGCGGGATGAAGAACAGCGTGAACTTCGTGACGAACTTCCGCAGCGTGTGCGCCGCGGGATTGCCGCAGCTCCCGCAGACGTAGGTGAGAATCGCGAGCTGATACGCGTAGCCGCGCGTGCCGAAGATGATCATTGGGTTCCTCCCGTTGTCCGGCCGCTGTGGAACATCCGGCGTCCGACCGCCATCGTATGTGGCTCTCCCCTGAGCATCACAAGCCGTAGCGGCGGGTGGAGTGCTCCTCCTGGGCGAGCCGGCGCAGCGCGAGCAACAGCGGGTCGTACAGGACCGCCGACGCGACTGCCAGCTCGACCTTCTCGGAGTCGTCGTCGTAGGCGTCGAGTTGGTCCAGGTCCAGCTGGGCCACCTCCTCCATGAGGTGCGCGTACCGCGAGAGGATCTCGGGCCCGCGCGAGAAGCCGAGGCGGGTCAGTGTGACGACGGTGGTGACCAGGGTGCGGTAGGTGGGGGAGATGACGCCGATCTCGCGTGCGTGGTGCCAGCCCATGTCGCCGAGGAACCGGTCGACGGCCTCGGTCACCTGCACCGTCAGCGGGTCGTCCGCGGGTGCCTCGGGCGGCTGCGGCATCGCCCACAGCGCGGCGCCGAGGCGGAAGGTCGTCCCCAGGGACTCGTCGTCCACGTGCCCGAGCACCTCGCGCACGGTGGCCACCGGGATCCGGCCGATCTGGATCATCGCCCTGATCAGGCCGAGCCGCCGCAGATGCGCCTCGCCGTACGCGGCCTGAGTGGCGCTGATCCGCTCACCCTGCGGCAGCAGACCCTCGCGCAGGTAGTACTTGATCGTGCCGACCGGCACCCCGCTGCGCTCGCTCAACTCTGCCAGTCGCATCCCTTGTGCCCCTTCTTGGAAAGTGTCACTATCCAATCACGGGTCAGGGGACCGGGGGACCCCTGACCCCCTGCCAATGACCGACGGAACTGGGGGAGTTGTGTTCGCGAAACCGCATCTTGGACGGACCACGGCAGCCGCCGAGGGCGACGTCGTCGTCTTCCTCATCGGCATGCGGATCAACCACTTCTGGGCGGTGCACCGCTGGCTCCCGGTGATGTACGCGATGCCCATGATGCTCAGGGAGCTGGGCAGGAACCGAACCGCGGGCCTACTCAATCACGTCCTGCTCACGGCGAATCCGCGTACCTACTTCGTCGTCCAGTACTGGGAGTCGAAGGACAAGCTGCTTGCCTACGCGGCCGCCCCGGACCAGTCGCACCGCTCCTGGTGGGCCCGCATCAACGGCTATCTGCGCAAGAATAGGGGGCACGTCGGCCTGTGGCACGAGACCTACGTCGTGCCCGCGGGCGCGTATGAGTCGATCTACGGTGACATGCCCGCGTACGGCCTCGGCAAGGCCTACGGCGTGCGGCCGCTGAGTGACGGTGTGCAGGCGCAGGACCGGCTCGCGGCCTGAACGCTCGCGCCCCGCGAGCAGAACGTCACAGAACGTACGAACAGGCTAAGAAAACGGCCATCCCGACGGGCCGAATCGGCAATCCGGGGTTCGTGATGAAAGGATTGCGTCCATGGCAATCAAGACCTACTTCGACATCACGATCAACGACGAGCCCGCCGGGCGGATCACGTTCAACCTCTACGAGGACGTCGTCCCGAAGACCGCGGAGAACTTCCGTGCCCTGTGCACGGGCGAGAAGGGCTTCGGCTACGCCGGCTCGTCCTTCCACCGCGTCATCCCGCAGTTCATGCTGCAGGGCGGCGACTTCACCGCCGGGAACGGCACGGGCGGCAAGAGCATCTACGGCGAGAAGTTCGCCGACGAGAACTTCCAGCTCAAGCACACCAAGCCGGGCCAGCTCTCGATGGCCAACGCGGGCCCGAACACCAACGGCTCGCAGTTCTTCATCACCACCATCGTCACCGACTGGCTGGACGGCAAGCACGTCGTCTTCGGCGAGGTCGAGGACGGCATGGAGCTCGTGAAGAAGATCGAGTCCCTCGGCTCGCGCAGCGGCTCCACCTCCGCGAAGATCACGATCTCGGAGTCCGGCCAGCTCTGATCCAGGCCGATCATCCGGCGCGAGAAGCCGGGACCCCCGCCGAGGGGTCCCGGCTTCTCGCGTATCCGGTGCGAGCCCAACTCCTCTGTGCACGGCACGGGTTAAGGTCTCGGTCGGTGGATCACTGATCCGCCGCACCGTTTCCTCGACCCAAGGAGGCATCCGTGCGCCTGCGCACCATACCCACGCTGCTGCTGTCCGCCGCCCTCACGGCGGGCGCCCTCGCCGCCACCGCGGCACCGGCGACCGCCGCGCCCGCCTCGTTCGAAGACCAACTGCGCGCGCTGCCCGGTGTGACCGTCACCGGCGTCACCGACAAGGAGGGCTTCCCGCTCTACTCCTTGTCGATCACGCAGCCGGTCGACCACGCCAGACCCGGCGCGGGTACGTTCCAGCAGCGCTTCACGCTCTGGCACAAGTCGACGGCCAAGCCCGTCGTCTTCTACACCGGCGGCTACGGACTGTCGTCCTCGACCCGTGAGCCCACCACCCTCCTCGACGCCAACCAACTCAGCGTCGAGCACCGCTTCTTCGAGGAGTCCGTACCGGCCGGCGGCACCCCCTGGGGCAAGATGACCATCCAGCAGGAGGCGGCCGACGAGCACGGCATCGTGCGCGCCGTGCGCCCGCTGTACGGGAAGTCGTCGAAGTGGCTGGCCACCGGCGGCTCCAAGGGTGGCATGACGGCCACGTACCACTACCGCTTCCACCCCGAGGACTACGACGGAGTCGTCGCCTACGTCGCCCCCAACGACGCCAACAACAACGACGACAGCGGTTACGAGGACTTCTTCAAGAGGGTCGGCACCCAGCAGTGCCGCGACGCGCTCGCCGCCGTGCAGCGCGAGATGCTCGCGCGCCGCGACACCCTGCTGCCCAAGTTCGAGAAGACCGCGAAGGACGAGGGCTACACCTTCACCAACACCCTCGGAACGACCGACCGCGCCTACGAGTTCGCGGTCCTCGACCAGGTGTGGAACTTCTGGCAGTCCGGCTCCGTCGACAACTGCCCCACCGTGCCCGACGCCAAGCAGGTCTCCGACGACGACCTCTACAAGTGGTCCCTCGACAACGGCCTCTCCGTCTACGAGGACTCCACACTCGGCGCCAACAGCACGGGCCCCTACTACCGGCAGGCCGCCGCCCAACTCGGCTGGGCCGGACTGAAGTTCAAGAACCTCAAGGGTGTGCGCCACTACCCGGACATCTACCAGCCGAACTCCGTGCTGCCCGCCGACATGCGCACCACGTATGACGGCACGGTCGCCAAGGGCGTCGACAAATGGGTGCGCACGAAGTCCCAGCGGATGCTGTTCGTCTACGGGCAGAACGACCCGTGGAGCGCCGAGCAGTTCACGCCCAGCAAGAACGACTCGTTCAAATACGTCGTGCCGAAGTCCAACCACAATGCCCGGATCTCCGCACTGCCCGCGAACGAGCGGGACGCCGCGACGGCGACGGTCAAGCGGTGGGCCGGAATCCGGTAGGCGTCACCCGAAGCGCTCGATGCGGATCCGGTCCACCGGCTGACCGAGGCCGACGAGCAGCTGGGAGGCGTGCTCGGCAAAGGAGTTGGAGCCGCACACATACGCCTCCCACTGCGGCGCGCCTTCGGTGAAGCACGGCGCCAGATGGTCCGCCGCCAGGCGCCGGTGCTCGCCCTCACGGGTGAGCACCGGCGTCGTCTCGGCCCCGTACTCGTCGGCGTAGATCAGGTCCCCACGCGTGCGTGCCGACACGAACAGCCGGAGCGGGACAGTGAGTTCGTGCTGCCTGTGGTGGCGGATCATCGACATCAGGGGCACGACACCCGAGCCCGCGCCGAGCAGCAGCGCCGGCCGGTCGCCCGGCCACGCGAAGAAGCCGCTGAGCGGGCCGCGCATCTCCACCTCGTCGCCGACCCGCGCCTCGGTGTGCAGAAAGCCCGACACCTCGCCGTCCACGACGTGGTCGAGGGTCAGCTCGATGTGCCCCGAGTCGTCGGGGGCCGAGGCGAGCGAGTAGTGGCGCTGGGCGGCGTACCCGTCCTCGGCGGTCAGCCGCAGCATCAAGTGCTGACCGGGCAGGTGCCCCTGCCAGCCGGGCACCGCGAAGCGGAACGTGGAGGCGTTCGCCGTCTCCCGGCGGATCTCGGCGATGACGGCGCGCTGCCACAGGGCGGCGGCCTGCCCGGCGTCGATGCGGCCCGGCACGGCGAAGCGGGTCGGCGGTGTGAAGGTGGTCCTCTGCGGCACGGTCTGCTCGCTCTGCACGGTCTCAGTCACCTGCGTATCGCTGTTCTTCCCAGGGGTTGCCCCGCCCGTGGTACCCGTTCTGCTCCCAGAAGCCGGGCTCGTCGTGATCGAGGAGCCGAAGGCCCGCGACCCACTTCACGCTCTTCCAGAAGTAGAGGTGCGGCACCAACAGGCGGGCGGGGCCGCCGTGTTCGGTCGGCAGTGGCTCGTCCTCGTAGGTGAACGCGAGCCACGCCTTGCCGCCCGTCACGTCCGCGAGCGGCAGGTTCGCCGAGTACCCGGTGTGCGAGTACGCCATGATGTGCGTCGCTTCGGGGGAGGGACGGACGGCGTCGAGGAACGTGTCGAGCGAGACACCACCGAAGCGCACCCCGAACTTCGACCACGTCGTCACGCAGTGGATGTCCCCGCTGTACGAGGCCGGGGGCAGTGCCTGCGCCTCGTCCCACGTCCAGGTGTTCTCCTCGGCGACGAGGCCGTCGATCGTGAACGTCCAGTCCTGACGGTCGAGCTGGGGTGTCACCTCGGCGGACAGCACCGGCCAGTCGTCGCCCGCGTCGTACTGGCCCGGCGGCAGGCCGGGGTTGTGGACGCGGGGGCGGCCGACGAAACCGCGGGTCGCGTGGCCGGTCATACGAGGGCCTCCAGATCGGCGAGGACCGCGCCCTCGTCGAGGGTCGTGAGCGTACGGTCGCGCATCAGGACCCTGCCATCGACGACGGTGTCCCGCACGTCGGAGGCCTGCGCGGCGTAGGCGAGCATCGCGTACGGGTCGTGGCGCGGCGTGAGGTGCGGCCGCTTCAGGTCGAGAACGGCCAGGTCGGCGCGCTTGCCGACCTCGAGCGAGCCGAGCCGGTCGCCGAGGCCCAGGGCGCGGGCACCCTCGATGGTCGCCATGCGCACGGCCTGCTCGGCGCCGACCGCCGTCGGATCGCCGTCCGCCTTGTGCACCAGCGCCGCCTGCCGCACCGCACCAAGCACGTCCAGCGTGTTCGAGCTGACGGCGCCGTCCGTGCCGAGACCGACGGTGACACCCGCGCTCAGCAGCCGCGGCACCGGCGCGATGCCGCAGCCCAGCTTCAGGTTCGACACCGGGCAGTGGGCGACCGAGGCGCCCGCGCGGGCGATCGCCGCGATCTCGCCGCCGGTCAGGTCGACGGCGTGCGCGAGCACCACGTCGGGGCCCAACAGGCCGAGGGATTCGAGGAGTTCCACGGGCCGCCTGCCGTGCGCCACCTCGACGCCCGCGACCTCGGCGGCGTTCTCCGCGGCATGCAGGTGGATGAGCGCACCGAACTCACGGGCCAGCGCGAAGCACTCGACGAGCTGCTCGGGGGAGAGGGTGTACGTCGAGTGCGCGAACACGACCGGGCGGGTGCCCGCGGGGCGCCCGGCCAGCTCCCGGCGCGCCCACTCCATGCGCTCCTTGTACGGCCGTCCGTCCGGCGGCTCGGGGACGTCCATGAACAACGGACCGGTGTGCAGCCGCCAGCCCGCCGCGCGCGCGGCCTCCTCGGCGGCCTCGTGGAACCAGTACATGTCGAGCGCCGAGGTCACACCGGAGCGCACGCTCTCCGCGACGGCCACGCGGACGGCGGCTGTGACGGTGGTGGGATCCAGAAGGCGCGACTCGGCGGGCACCACACGGCCCAGGAACTCCTGGAGCGTCACGTCGTCGGCGGTGCCGCGCAGCAGCGTCATCGCGAGGTGCGTGTGCGTGTTGATCAGGCCTGGCAGGACGAGACCGCCGGACGCGTCGATGGTGTCACTGGCGGCGTGGCGTGCGCGCAGCTCGTCGGTGGGGCCGACCGCCACGATCTCGCCGTCGCGCACGGCGACCGCTCCGTCGGCAAGCACTGTCGACTTGTCGTCGACGGTGAGGACGGTGCCGCCGTGCACCAGCAGATCGACGGACTCGGTCACAGTTGCTCCTCCGTAAGAATGCGCAGCGCCTCCAGGGCCACGACGCTGCCGCGCGCGACACCCTCGGCGACGACCTCGCGGTGCGGGTCGTAGCCGCCGGTGCTCGCCTCGTCCACCAGGTCGTCCGCGTTCACGCCGTCGACGACGAGCACGGCGCCCGCGACGAGCCCGCGCAGCGACGCCGTGACGAACAGTGCGGACACCTCCATCTCGATCGCGGCAAGGCCCGCACCGTCGTACTGGTTCAGTGGGATCAGTCCTGGTTGGAACGCCGCCCGCGTCCACACGATTCCCCGGTGGTGCGGGGCACCCGCCTCGCGTGCCGCCCGCGTCAGGGCGAGCACGGCCTCCGGAGCGGACACCGCCGGGTACTCGGCGGGCACCAGCTGACCGGTCACACCGTCGTCGCGCACCGCGGCCTCCGCGACGACCAGATCGCCGTCGCCGATCCCCGGCCGCATCGCACCCGCCGTACCGAACCGCACGAACGTCTTCACGCCCGCGTCGGCCAGCTCCTGGAACAGCAGGATGGCTCCGGGCCCGCCGACGCCGTGCGAGGCGATCACGACTGGCGCCCCGCGCCACGTCCCGCTGAACGTCCGGTACTCCCGGTTGTACGACACCTCCACGGCGTCGTCGAGCAGCGCGGCGACGGCCGCGGCGCGCTCCGGGTCGCCCACGACGACGGCCCGCGGCGGCAGCCCCGTACGCGGGATTCGGCTCAGCGGGAGCAAGGAGTGGGGATCGGGTGCGGGGGCACTCACGAGGTGGCTCCAGTCATGCGTCGGCACGGCATCGGGTTCGCAGGGGATCCGGGGATCGTATCCCCAGGTCGGAGGGGGTTCGAAGCGGGGGAGTGACTATGTGCGCGGTCCCACAGAGACACCGAGCGGCCGGGCGAGACCGGAGATCCCCTCGTCGAGCCGCTGAAGGTGACGCAGCACACGGAACGTCACGGTGTTCGCGGCCGGCACCCCCAGGCCGTCCGTCTCCAGCATCGCCGCGATGCTCGCGCCGGACTCGACGGTCCCCGTCAGGTCGGCGTCGTTCACCTGCGCCACCAGCACATCGATGTTGTGCGCGATACGCCGCGCCGCTCGACCGAGCCGCGGATCGGCGGCCACATGCTTGCTGTACGGGACGAGCTCGGCCGTCGCCGCGAGGGAGCGCGCGTGGTAGGCGGACGTCTCCAGGAGAGCCACCAGATAGCGCACGGTCTGCCGCCGCTCGCGCTGCGGGGCGATCGCGTGTGTCAGCGGCTTGGTGGACGCGCGCAGATCATCCAGGGCGGTGTCCAGGTCCCGCGCCCGGTCGAGCAGGTCCGCGGCCGGGCCACCGCTGAGCTGCTCCACCGCGCCCGCCACGACATCGCCGAGGCGCTCCAGGACGGTGGCGAGCAGCTCGTCGGTGCGGTGGTCGGTGCGGACCGGAAGCACCAGCATCGCCGCGATGATGCCGCACGCCGCACCGAGCGCGGTCTCCTCGATGCGCAACACCAGGACGTCGAAGCTGTAGGTGTTCAGGAGTGTGTACAGCAGGCCCAGCATCGCCGTCACGAAGAACGACATCAGCGCGTACGAAAGCGGGGCGGTGAAGAACGCGGCGAACACGCACAGCAGCACGAGGGCGAACGCCGACCAGGTGTGATTGCCGACCGCTCCCGCGAGCAGTACTCCGGCGAGCACCCCGAGCACCGTGCCGAGGACGCGGCGGTAGCCCTTGATGACGATCTCGCCCGTGGACGCGGTGTTGAGGAAGACGACCCAGCAGGTCAGGACGGCCCAGTACCAGCGCTGACTGGAGAGGAACTCGCCGCCGACGATCGCGAGGCCGGAGCCGACGGCGACCTGGAAGGCGGCGCGGGTGGTGGGCCGGTCGAGGCCCGAGCGGTCGTCGTCCTCCTCCTCGTCGGCCTCCTTCTCGGTGCCGACCATGGCGACGGTGCCGGTGATGGACATGTCCTCCGCCTCCAGCTCCTCACGCGAACGCGTCGTGGCGGGGGAGTCGTCCGACTCGTCCTGCGGGCCGTCGAGGGCGATCCGCAGCCCCATCACCGCGCGGGCCGCTTCACCGATGCCGCGGAACACGTCCTGCACGGCGAGCGTGGCGCCCGGAGGCACCCGCTCCTCGTCTCGGTAGCCGAGCAGACGGTTGCGGATCTGGGCGACGGCCGCGCCCCGGTTGGCATCGGCGGGGCGCACCACCATCAGGTGAAGGGCGCCCAGATCACGGCGGAGGGTGGCCGTCGACTCGTCCTCGTGGTGCAGCAGCTTGCCCGCCGCCGGCGCGGGCGCGTGGGGGAGGTGCAGGGTGAGCGTGTCGGCGCGTTCGGCGCTGCGGGCGTTGAGCAGCAGCATGCCGAGGCGCTCCGCGGAGATCTCCGCGTCGGCGATACGGCGCTGGATCAGCGAGGCGGTCGCCGCGTCCCGGGCGCCGTCCTCCAGACGCCCCTGGATCATCAGCGCCGTCTCGTGCAGCCGCGAGGTGTGGTGCCGCAGGTCGTCCAGCACGTCGTCGACGTCCTCCGGAGCGGCGTCGAGCAGCTTCGTCTGCGCGGTCACCAGCTGCGCGAGCCGCGCCCTGAACGCCCCGCGCAGCCGCCCGAGCACGCGCTGCGGCGTCTCCGGCACCAGTGCGAACCGAGCCACCGCGCTACAGGCGACCGCCACCGCCAACGTGCCCGCGAGATTCGGCAGTTGATCGGGGGTCGCGTTCACGAACAGCGATACGAAGTAGACCTGAAAACCCATGAGGCCGAGGGCCGTGCCCCGGTCCCCGAACCGGCGGCAGTAGACGGCGCCGAAGATCAGGGCGATGAAGAAGAGATCACCGGCGACGACCCTGCTGTGCAACAGCGCGCCCAGGCTCACGGCCGCGAGCGCTACCGGGAATCCCCAGGCGAGCGTGATCGCCTGCCCGCGCAGGTTCTTCTCACGGATCGCGAACGTACTCACCATCGCGGCCATCGCGCCCGCGACCATGTGTGTCACATCCGTGCCGAGCAGCGCGAGCACGGTGAGCGTCAGCCCGATGGCCGCGACGATCCGCAGCCCGGCCATCAGGCGCAGCAGCCCCGGATCGGATGCAATGAAGCGGTCCCAGGTGTCCCTCGGCCGTCGCGCCACCAGTACTCACTCCAAGATCGGTCCGTCGGCGTCGCCCCCGAGCATACGAGGAGGTGGGCGCGGCCTTGACACGAGTATCGACAGGTGGACGGTTCCCGACCTGGTCACATGGCGACTTCTGGGGGATTTCCCCCAACGAGAAGTGGGGGTCGGCCGGATGGTGTGCCGGGCTCGGGACCGCGAATCTTGAGCCATGGACGAACTCGGCACGATCTCGAGGGGAAGGCCGGCCCGGCGAGGTGTACTCGCGGCCGCCGCGGCGCTGTTGGCCCTCGGCGCGGCGCCTGCGGTGGCCGCCGCGCCGAGGCGGATGCGCCTGCGGTTACCGGCTCCGAGCGGCCCTTACCCGGTGGGCAGGGTGGCGCTGCGCCTGGTCGACCGGTCCCGCCGCGACCCGTGGACGGCGGATCCCGCACGGGAGTTGATGGTGGACGTGCGCTACCCGGCGCGCTCGGTGGCCGGTCACGGGCGGGCGCCGCAGATGACGGCACGGGAGGCGGCGGGCTTCGACCGGCTCAACAACTTCGAGGGGCTCCCCGCGGGCCGCGTCGATTGGGCGGCCACGCGTACCTTCGCCCACACCGCGGCGCCGCTCGACCCGCGTGCGGCGCACCCCGTGGTGCTGTACTCGCCGGGGGTCGTGGACCCGCGCTCCCTGGGCACGACGCTCACGGACGACCTGGCGTCCCGCGGCTATGTGGTGATCGCCATCGACCATCCCTATGACGTGTCGGCCGTGGAGTTCCCTGGTGGGCGGGTGGCCGTCTCCCGGCTTCCGCAGGAGTTCGGGGAGGCGCAGCGGTCGGGCCCGGCCGCGGTGACCGCGCTGCTGAAGAAGACGGCGGGCGTCCGCGTCGCCGACGCCTGTTTCGTTCTCGATGTGGTGCAGCGGGCCTTCGACACGCACCGGCTCCGCAGAGCGCCCATCGGCATGTTCGGGCAGTCCGCGGGAGGCTTCGCCGCGTTGCAGACCCTGCACGACGACGAGCGGCTCGCCGCGGCCGCCAACCTCGACGGTGTGCTCGCGTACGTCCAGGACGACCATGACGAGGGCGGCCTGTCCACCGTCGCGGCCGAGGGCGTGGACCGGCCGGTGCTCCTGATGGGCAGCGAGGGCATCGACCGGAGAACCGTCCCCTCCTGGCGGGAGCTGTGGCGGCACAGCGGCGGATGGCGACGCGATCTGACCCTGCGCGGCTCCCGGCACGCCACGTACACGGACGCGACGACGCTGCTCCCGCAGATCGCGGCCCGCCTCGATCTGCCGCACGAGACACTGACCACTTGGGTGGGCTCGGTGCCCACGGAGCGGGCGGTCGCGGCTCAACGGGCGTATCTCGCGGCCTTCTTCGACCGCTGGCTACGGGGCGGGGGCCGGGCGCTCCAGGAAGCCCCCGACCCCCGCGAACCCGGGAACGGCGTAAATTTAAGCCGGGGCCCCCAACGTTACCTCAGACCCAAACGAAACCACCCCACGTGTA